>JAOASB010000054.1 GCA_025210375.1 Maledivibacter sp.
AAAGGGATGAAAAACGAAAGACTTTTTTTGACTGGAAAAATCAATGAGAAAAACGAAAATGGATGCAAAGATAGATGGAATAAGGGGTTCAGGGATTTGGAGGGAGTGGGGGAAAGCGAAAGAGATTTTTTTGCGGATACACTAATGAAAATAATATTGGAAAGGAAAAATAAAATGAACTATATATTGAAGGATACTAGCAAAATGAACGGATTTACCGATATGAGAGTGATTTTTCACGCACTTGATGGGATACAAAAAAATTATAATTGGTTAATAACAGATATAGAGTATTATCCTGAAGTAGAAGAAATAAAAGAAGGAACTTTTATCTCTGGAGACGAGCTAACAAAGCTTGTTAACCAAGAAGACATACAATTTATTTGGGCAGTATTTACGGGTTTTGAGAAAGATATTAAATTAGATATTAATAATTTAGAAGTTGTACCATATATAAAAGACCATTATGATTTTTGGGCCAATGTAAGTATTCAGCATCCGCAGGCTATGTTGGAGATCGATTGTTGTGATAGTAGCTATGTCACGCTTTTAAGTAAGGATGAACTTGCTTCCCAGAAATTCGGCAAATATTTCAATGAAGCAATTGAATTAGTATAAGGTACAAAATGATAAGATAATAGGTGAAATATGTGGTAAATAATAAAAGTGGTAAGAAAATATAACAAAATAGTATGAAAAGATAAGAGCCTTTAATTTAGAGTAGAGTTCAATAAAAAAAATATTGAATTCGCAGAAATATAAAGTCTCTTTTTTATTTGCTTAAAAATCAAATTCTGATATGAGGGTAAAGATGGCAAAGTAAAATTACAGAGGATAAATTCATCAATTGAAAGTAGTGTCCGTTGTTATATTTAACCAATACACTTGTAACTTTAATTTTGAAAAACTCACGATAAATATAACAATTCCGCATATGTATTCCTTGTGTATAAATCTTTATAGTTCGACAAAATGCAAGAAAATAAGACAGAGGAATTGTGTGAAAAATGTAGAATTGTTGTAAAATCATGCTAGAAGCTTGTTTTGGTAAATAAATATAGAGAGATTAATAAATTAAGAAAGCTTGAACACGGGGAATCAGCCGATAGAAAAGTAAATTATTAGAGACTGACGTTATTTATTATGCTATAAAGCTTAGCAAGGGGGATATAAAATGTTATTAAAAGCTGTTAAAAATTCAATATTGAGTATAGGAAAGTTAATTACCAATCCCATTTTTATTAAGGACTTTGATGATGAAAACAAAATCGTTTTTGGACTGGAGAAATTGAAAGAATCAATTAATGACGAAGATGTTTTAAAAAAATTAATAAAGATATTGGTTACCTAAAGTCAGGGTATATTGGTGAAAAAAATGTATATTATGAATTAAAAAATTCATTTTTACCAATTGTTTGCTTACATAATTTACATATAAAACACGAGAATTATGAGGCACAAATTGATTTTTTGATAGTTACAAATAAATTTATTTGTATATTGGAGACAAAAAAATTAAGTGGCGATATATTGGTTAATGATAATGGTGATTTTATTCGACAAATTAAAAACTCAGAGGGAAATATAATAAAAAAAGAAGGAATATATAGTCCGATAACTCAGAATGAAAGACATGTTAGAATTGTTAAAGATTTATTGATGAAAAATAATATGATTAAAAACTGTCCAGTTATTTCAATGGTAGTTATGGCAGATCCTAAAAACATTGTTAACACTAGATATGCACCACAAAATGTCAAATATAAATTAATTAAATACGATCAACTTACTAGAAAATTAAGAAATCTACTTAGGGCATACAAAAATGTTGGTATGCCTTATCAAACAATTATGGATATAGCAGAGTTCCTGAAGGACAGGAATACAGATAAAAAACAGCATTATATATTATCAAAATATAATTCCTTAGTTACTAAAGAAGAAAATGAAAGTTACCTTACTTCCAAATTCCAAAAAGGAGTTAAAGTAATTGATAATAAAGAACAACTAACTATTGATTTAAAAGAATTTAGACTAAATAGATCAAGACAGGAAAAGATAAAACCCTATTATATTTTCAATAACAAGCAAATGGAAGACTTAATAAAGAGAATGCCTAAAACTAAAGAAGAATTACTTAAAGTTTCAGGATTTGGACCTGTTAAAACTGAAAAATATGGAGATGAGATTATTAGTATAATCTTGAGATATTAGAAAATTAAGAGGCTGAAATTTGTATTGAATTATTGATATGAAATAAAACGTAGTAATATTGTAGAAATACTGTAATTTTGAAATTATCGACAGCTACAATTAGGAAAATACGATTTTATATATAATATAAATTATAGGAGAGAATGCGTATGAAAACATCAGAGATTATAGATTATTTCATAGAATATGAGGGTCACAATATTATAAATAGCATCAGAAAAATCAAATCTAAACTTGACTTAAAAAATGATGAACTAACTAATTTAACAGCAGTTAGGAAAGTTATTTTAGATCAAAAGTATCAAAAAATATGCTCAATGATAGACTTTGAGTTAAAAAAGTTAGAGAAGGAAGAGAAAAAAACTATTTTTAGAATGGTGGCGAATTTAGTTTATAATAAAACTAATAAGTCATCTGAAGATATAAAAAAGGGAATTGGAGATGTTCTTGAAATAATTTATACATACAAAGCTGCTCATATTGAGAAGCAAAAAGAAGATATATATGAATTGATTACAAGGAAAGAGTTCCTATTAATGTATCCTGTATATAACTTTGGATCATCAATAATTCCATTGTGTACCTATCGTTGTTTCTTACAGAGTAATAGGATAAATATTATAGAATATGCATTCACAGAGGAATTGCTATTAGCGGTTATTGGATATGATAAGGATATTGATGCATATTTTGGTGGGAAAAAAGATAAGGAACAATTTTTTCGATCAATAAATAGTTATGACAACAACAGCATTAGTCATTTAACAGAGATTATTCTTGAAGAAATATATAATAAGATTCCGGAGTCAAAAATAATGTTAGGATTGAAACAACAGCAACATTTTAAGGTTGCAATAGATGGAAGTGTAACAGGTTATATTGCACCATTTAAAGAAGAACTGATGCTAGTAAAACATAATCTTAAAACGAAAGAGTCTGCATTATTAAATAACTACTTAAGTAATAAAGCATCTCGAGAATATAAAACATCCATGTCCAGTACTTCACATTATGGGAGTTATCCATTTGGAATTGACTATGTTAAAGGAATGCTCCCAAAGTATGGAGTAAATGAAAAGCAATGGTCAATACTTGATAGAAGTAATGATAGCAATATATTGGCAGTAACAGGACCACCTGGGACCGGAAAAACTACTGTGCTAAAAGAGGTTATTGCAGACAATTTAGTAAAAAAAACAAAGGATATGATTGATAGGTGGGATGATGATTGGGAAAAGCTCGAGAGTGGTGTCTACCAATCACCTTTTGGAGGTAAAAATAATTATTCTATCATTATAAGTTCTACAAATAATGATGCAGTAAATAATTTGGGAGATGAACTATCAGAAGAAATAAAACTGTTTAATGTAAGTGAATTAAGCAAAGTAAAAAGCACTTTTTGTGCAAAACTTGGGAAACTTAACAATGTTAATACTTTTATAGAGGAGTGTTTCACACCTTTTAAAAGCAAACTAAATGAAATCAAAGAATATCAGGATAATCCATCCATAAGAGTTGAATTTTTAGAGATATATAATGAAATTGAGAAATTCAATGAAAAAGTAGTATTGTTTGATAATGCTAAAGATAAACTTGATGGTATAGGAGTTTGCGTGTTTAACTATAGAAGTGTAAATAAAAAGCTTGCTGAATTGGAAGGGGCATGTAGACAGCTTAATAAAGATATTAGTATAAACATGTCAGACATAAAATCTCTTAAAGAAAAAATAGATAAAGATCGACATGAGATTGTTAAAGATAAAAAAAGGATAGGTACCTTAGATCATGAATTAGGAAATTTTAAAATAAGGCAAGAAGAAATCGATAACATGAGAAAAATACCAATATTGGGTAAAATATATTCGATATTTATAAAAAAAGAAATTACTCAACTAGAACTAAAATCTAGAAGTACTAAAAAAGAGCTTGAAGGCTATAAAGATTCTGTTACATTTTTATCGGAATTAATAACAAAAAACAAAAATGAAATAAATGGAATTAAGCAAAAGGTTACAAAATTAGAGTCTTCTTATAAAAAAAATGAGTCGGATATTGAAGTGATAAATGGATATTTATCTAAATATACAGAATTAGAAAATCTCATTTATAATTATAATATTGATTTAGATGTTAATGAATCAAGATTTAAAGTTTGTAATTGTGAGATATTAAGAATTAAACGGAGTCGACTGTTTCAATTAGCACTATTGATTAACGAATCCTATATTCTTAAGAATAGGAAACAAGTTCTTGAAAATCTAAATACCATCCATAAAAATTCAAAAGCAAAGTTATTTAGTAAATGCTATAGAAGTACATATACATATAGTAAAACTGTTGAAAAGAATCTTAAAGCATTATGGGAAGTATTCTGCTTGTGTTTTCCAGTAATAACAACGACTTTACATTCTCTTGAGAGAAATAAAATTCATATGGTCAATGGTCTATTTGATTTACTTTTAATAGATGAAGCTGGTCAGGTGATGCCCCATTATTTAGTTGGACCACTATATAGATCACGTAGAGCAATTATAGTAGGAGATATATTACAACTTGAACCAGTAAGAAAACAATTATATCCACAGGTATTTGAAAAATATGAAGAAAAATATGAATTGAAGGATATATATAATTTAGATGTATATAGTGCTCAAAGCTTTGCAAATATTGCCACTGACTATTATGAATTACTGGATCATCAAAAAATAGGTATTCTTCTTGAGGAACATAGGCGGTGTGAAAAGAATATTGCAATGTTTTCTAACAATCATGTTTATCATAATAGGATGAAGATAGTTAAAAATAATAAAGAAAAAGAATTCTTTGGCACTAATCTAACCTTTATTGATGTTAAGGGTCTTAACAATAACTATACGAACAATGCAGAGGTGAATATTTGTAAAGCTATTGTATCTGAATTACAAACGATTGATTCAAATAGCCAAATAGGAATAATAACTCCATATAAAAAACAAAAGATACTATTATCAAATCATATTAAAAATCCAAATGTTCAATGTGGTACCGTTTATGGATTTCAGGGAAGGGGTAAAGATATAATAATTATAAGTCTTGTAGTAAGTTCCATAAGGGATAAAAGAGGATTAAACTTTATTGGTGCCGAGCCAAATTTCTTAAATGTAGCATTAACGAGAGCTAAAAGTCAGTTAATCATTGTTGGAAACTATGATATTTTGAGTGGCAGTAATTATTTATTAAAGCTAAAGGAAACACTTAAAAGTTATGGTAAAGTATATTCATTTTTTAATGGTACTCTACAGATGGATATGAAGGTATATCAACAGATGAAGAAAATCATGTCTTATAGTTTGACAAAGAATGAAGAATATAGACGGATTTTCGGAAACTTTGAAGCTGTGAATGGTCTATTATCTAATGATGCACATTATAGATTACTTAACAGCTTATTTAAAACAGCAGAAAGTATAGAAGTTTGTAGTCCCTGGATAACAAGGGTTGTTGCCAAAGACAACTTTATTGAAAATATTGAGAAATATGTAAAAAAAGGAAAGAAATATAAAGTGTTTTTTGGTAATAAAAAG
Organism: Maledivibacter sp.; assembly: GCA_025210375.1. Classification (NCBI taxonomy): domain Bacteria; kingdom Bacillati; phylum Bacillota; class Clostridia; order Peptostreptococcales; family Caminicellaceae; genus Maledivibacter; species Maledivibacter sp. The sequence goes on from JAOASB010000054.1 coordinate 5,778, forward strand.
TCCACATATAATCTTTCATCTAGAGAAGAGATAAAGAAAATTGTAGAGAAAGATTCACGATATGCGACCACTGACCCCAAAATTGACGATGAGGTGGAGATGATCATGTCAATTCAAAGAGCAATTGGTAAGGATTTAGTTTACAAACCACCAATGCATATAAAAGTTCTAATTATAAATAATCGTTATTTGGTTATTGGATCCCATAATTGGTTATGCAAAAATGGATTGGGATATAATAGCCCAGATGAATTAAGTTGTATTGTTGAAGATGAAAGTATGATAGCTTATATACGTAATGAAGTAATGAAATAAACCAAATTATTAACAACTATTTTTTATACATAAGCACGACGTTTAATTTTTCCTTGTACATCACTAAAAAAAGAATGGAGGAAATATAATGGAAGATATCAATGAGATTTTAAAAAGAAGAATAGTATATGAAGTTGATAATATGAAGGATGTTAGAGTATATAAAAATATTGCATATAAAAATGTTGCTGATAAAAAATTGAATATGGATATTTATATACCAAAGGGAATTAGTATGGGTTTTAAATATCCAGCTGTTATTTTAGTACATGGAGATGGCCCTGCTGAAATATTAGAAAATATCAAGGATTCAGGACAATATGTTTCATTGGGACAATTAATAGCTGCATCGGGATTAATTGCCATTACATTTAATCATAGATCTTCCTATGAACTTACGAAAATGGAGGATGTAGCAACTGATATAGAAGATTCAATTAATTACATAAAAGAAAATGCAGAAAAATTCAATATCAATAAAGATGAATTAGGACTTTGGGCAATTTCTGCAGGAGTACCCTATGGAATTTCTGTTGCTTTAAGAAATAGACAACCATATATAAAATGTTTGGTTAGTTATTACGGTTATTTAGATTTACAACATAGAAAAGAAGAAATTTCAGAGGATGTTACAATTGAACAATTAAAAGAGTTTTCACCAGTTAATTATTTAAAAGAAATTAAAAATGAAATCCCACCTTTATTTATTGCTAGAGCGGGATTAGATCATCCTGTAATTAACAAATCAATTGATAATTTTATTCGCGAATTGTTAAATAAAAATATTGACTTTAATTTATATAATCATTCAAAGGGAGAACATGGATTTGATTTAATGAATGATAATGTAAGGACATATGAAATAATTAGGAGAACAATAGAGTTTCTAAAGGAACATCTTAGAATAGAGTAGCTCTTCCCTAAGAAGTAATTCATTATTTTATAAGGGGGAATTTATAACGCAAGAACTTACGAGTGAAAAGAAATTTAGAAAGATCATAGATGAATTGAGTGAGAGATAGAGGGGTGTACAACTTAACTTATACATGGACAAATATGTGATGTTTCTGGGTGTTTTTGGCTTGTATAAATTAAAGTTTTAACTGGAATTTCTATATGATATAATTTCTTTATTTAAAAATAAATAGTGTAAACATATTAGTTAAAACATAAAGTAAGTATGAGAAAAATCGGGAGGATATTATGAAGAAATTTTCTAAGAATTTATTCAAGATATTTGGAATTTTGATAGGGTTTATAGCTATATATCTTCTATTTATGACGCTAACAGATTATCGACCAAAGGATATTATTTCATTAAAAATAGAGAATAATAATGAGGAAATTGTGCAAAAGGATTTAGAAATATCAATCTTAAGCTTTAATATAGGTTATTGCGGCATGGATAAAGGAAGAGATTTTTTTATGGATGGGGGAAAGGGATCTAGATCCATAAGTGAAGAAAAAACATTAGATAACCTATTTTCTATAACGGAATTTATTAAAAAAGCCAATACCTCAATTGTCTTCTTACAGGAAGTAGACATAGATTCAACTAGAAGCTTTCATGTTGATGAATATGCATATCTAACAGAAAATCTTTCGGATTATAGCTCAACCTTTGCATTGAATTTTAAAGTGCCTTGGATACCAGTTCCTATACATAATCCCCACGGAAGCGTAAAATCAGGATTAGCTACTTATTCTACATATAAAATTGAAGAAGCTAATAGGTATCAATATCCAGGTGAATATGGATGGCCAAAACAGTTGGCAATGCTTGATAGGTGCTTCGTTGAAAGTAGAATTAAAGTGGATAATGATAGGGAGCTTGTCTTAGTAAACTCACATCTTTCCGTCTTTGATGATGGTGGGGAAATAAGAAAACAGCAATTAGAATTTTTAAAGAATTATATAACAAAGGAATATGGAAAAGGCAATTATATAGTTGTAGGTGGGGACTGGAATCATGTAATACAAGGAACTGACCCCTATGTTTTTAAATGTAAACAAAAATGGCCAGAATGGCTTATGAAAATTCCAAAAGACTTTACTCCAAAGGGTTTTATATGGGCATCGGATGCTAAAGTACCTAGTAATAGAACTGTAGATATACCATATGAAAAGGGAGTAAATTTTTTATCTGTGATTGATGGGTTTTTAGTTTCACCTAATATAGAAGTGAAAAGTGTTAAGGGCTATGATTTAGGATTTGAGTATTCAGATCATAATCCTACCATTATGGAGCTTATTTTGAAATAAGGGCTATTCATTAAACGAGTATATGAAGTAAGGAATTACTTAGATGAGAATTGGAATAAAAAAATTAGCTTGTCAGAAATTGCACTACTTCATAATATTAATATAACATATTTAAAAGATATATTTAAAGTTTGCTTTGATATTTCGCCCCGTAAGTATGTAATAAAAACACGGCTTAACAAGTCAAAAGAATTACTAGAAAATAGGAACTTGAAAATAATTGAGATTGCAAGTATGTGCGGATTTTCTTCAGCCAGTAGATATTCAGAAAGCTTTAAAAATACTTTTGGATATCTACCTTCTCAATATCGAAAAAATTCTAAAACAAATAGTTGACAAAAAATACACAAATTAGTTTCGGCTAAAATGTGTATTTTTTTTTCTGTTTCGTTGTATAAATGATAATTTATATCATTTACAATTCATAAAACTAGAGAAGATACCTTTCTTCTACAGAGTATTAAAGAAAATTATTACCCACAGTTTGCTTAAAGGTGGAAACTGGGAGGCGGAACTAATTCATGCCGACAACAAGCGTTTCACTTTCCATGTATATAAGTGTCTGTGGCATGATGCTACAGTAGAAAACGGATGTCCTGAGTTATGCAGAGTTTTCTGTGAATGCGATGATATCAATTTTGATGTATTTTCAAAGGTGAAATTTTCTCGCCAAGGGGCCCTTGGAATGGAAGCCAATAAATGTGATTTTACTTTTAAGAAGGTTCGGTGATAAATTCCAAAAAAATTTTAGGTAAATATAGTTAAGGTAACTTAACTTTCCTATATTTATCTAAAAAAATAAAAAGCTAAGAAATTGCAGGATGTGAGAGGAATTTTTTATGCAAATAGATGCCTACTGCCATGAAAATGCCTAAAAATGCCACATGTTGACATGAAAAGTAAATCTTGTTATACTCTTGCCATAGCCAAGCATCGTAGGATAAAAAAACACATGATGTAAAGGCTACCTTTCTATAGATATATGTTAGTTTTATATAACACAGCTGGTTAAATTGATATCATCATAATGGAAATATTTCTATGAAAAAAGAAATTCAATAAGTTAAATCTGGATTCAGTATTTTATTAAAATAAAAGTTAGATAATTCTAACAAAAGGAGAAATTTATGTTAAGAGTAATATATATAGTTTTAGGATTTATATGTTTTGGGCTTGGGGCTATAGGGACTATTTTACCTGTGCTGCCAACGGTTCCTTTTTTGTTGCTGGCATCATTTTGTTTCATGCGTGGGTCAGAGAGGTTTAATAACTGGTTTCTATCAACACGCTTATATAAAAAACATCTTGAAAGTTTTTCGAAATCACGCTCTATGACTCTTAAAACCAAAATATCTATTCTTGGATTTGCTTCATTAATGCTCATTATGGCATTTATATTTTCAGCAAATACATATGCAAGGATACTTATTGGTGCTGTGTTTATTCTCAAGTATTATTACTTTATTTTTAAAATCGAAACAATAAAGGGGGGCTATGTAGACGATGGTAAACAAAAGGCTAATCGGACTGTTAGGTGAGTCAAAAAAATATATAGCCCTACATGTGTTTATAAATTGGATAAGCCTATTATCTAATATTTTGATCGTTGTTTATGTTTCAATATTACTCCAACGGGCCTTAAATAATGAAATTGCTGTGGGAAATATTTTAACGGCATCAGCAATTATCCTAGCAGCATTAGTTATCAGATTTATATGTAATTATAATTTATCTACCCTGTCATACAAATTATCCACAGAGGTAAAAAGAGATTTACGGACAAACATATACAAAAAACTCTTTAAAATTGGTACTGCATATTCTCAAAGGGTTTCTACGTCGGAGACCATACAGGTTGCAGTTGAAGGGGTGGAACAACTGGAAGCGTATTTTGGAAAGTTTTTACCACAGCTGTTTTACAGTATTTTAGCCCCTGCCACATTATTTGCTGTTTTGTCATTTATAAGTATTAAGGCATCGGTGGTACTCTTGATCTGTGTCCCTCTAATACCAGCTGTAATCATTATAATTCAGCGGTTTGCAAAGAAGATGATGGGTAAATATTGGGGAGATTATATAAATCTTGGAGAGACTTTCTTAGAAAATTTGCAGGGGCTTACAACACTGAAGATTTATGGGACTGATAAAGTTAAAAATGATGAAATGAATCGTGCTGCCGAGGGTTTTCGTAGGATTACTATGAAGGTTTTAACCATGCAGCTGAATTCAATAGCGGTTATGGATTTGATAGCCTTTGGAGGTACTGCCCTGGGAGTTATTGTATCCGTGCTTCAGTTTGTACAGGGAGAAATAGAATTCTCAGGAGCTATTTCTATTATCCTTTTATCTGCTGAATTTTTTATACCACTTAGACTTCTTGGCTCGTTTTTTCATGTGGCTATGAATGGGATTGCTGCAAGTGGTAAAATTTTTCGCATAATGGATTTAGAAGAGGAAACTGTGAAAACAGAGATCATAGAAAATGCACATATAAAGATAAGCAATTTGGATTTTAGTTATGATGGATCAAAACGGATACTTAAAGGAATTTCTATTGACGTCCCAAGGGGAGGCTTTATTTCAATCGTAGGAGAATCGGGGTCAGGTAAAAGTACAGTTGCTTCTCTAATAACGGGTCAGATCAAAGGATATAAAGGAAGCTTGATGATAGGTGGAAGTGAAATAAGAGAGATTAAAGAAGATAGCGTTATGAGACATATCACTGCTATAGGACATAACAGCTATATATTTAAGGGAACGATACAGGATAATCTAAGAATGGGTAACCCCCATGCAAGTAAGGTAGAGATGATTAGTGCGTTAAAGCGGGCGAATCTTTATGAGTTCTTTTCATGGAAGGAAGGGCTTTCTAAGGAACTTGAGGAAAGGGGAGCCAATTTATCGGGAGGACAGCGTCAGAGGCTTGCTTTAGCAAGGGCACTCCTTCATGATAGTGATATATATATTTTTGATGAAGCTACATCAAATATTGATGTAGAAAGTGAAGATAGTATTATGAAGACAATATTGGCCCTTGCAGGTAAAAAAACCGTAATACTAATTTCCCATAGACTAGCAAATGTCGAAAAATCCGACGAAATATATGTGCTTCGTAATGGGGAAATTATAGAGTCGGGTAAGCATATGGATTTAATAAACCGTAAGGGATATTATTCAAAGCTATACTTTACACAATACGATATTGAACAATATGCAAAGGGTGGTGGTATCTATGCATAGAAGCTCGTTTTCCATTATAGGGAGGCTTATTATCCTTATTGGGCCTTTAATGACAGTCATGATAATTGCAATATTAATGGGAGTGCTGGGATTTGTGTGTTCCACGTTTATTACAGTGTTTGGGGGTTTTGCATTATTGAGCGCTAGTGGTACAAATTCTTTTATGGATATACATTCAATTTTAATATCCGTAATAGTTATGGCTTTTCTACGGGGGATACTACGATATGGAGAACAGTTAAGCGGACATTATATTGCTTTTAAATTGCTTGCTATTTTGAGGGATAAGGTATTTAAAGCATTGAGACGCCTCTCTCCTGCAAAGCTTGAAGGAAAAGATAAAGGGAACTTAATATCGCTTATTACAAGTGATATTGAACTTTTGGAGGTGTTTTATGCACATACAATAGCACCTGTTTCAATTGCTATCATAACTTCACTTATTATGGTGATTTTTATTGGTACATATAATATTATTCTGGCAGGGGTTGCTGCTCTTGCGTATTTAACAGTGGGTTTCATTATTCCTACCATAACTTCACCTGCAGGTAGACAACATGGGAGGAAATACAGGGAATCCTTTGGTAGGCTCAGCAGTTATTTATTAGAGAGCCTCCGTGGGATGAAGGAAAGTATACAGTATTGCTGGGAAGAAAAACGTCTGGAGGAAATTGATAGTATTACAGATGAAATGGACCAGAGTCAAAGGTCATTAAAGAGACATGAAGGTATGACAAAAGCTGTCACTGACACAATGATACTGGGATTTTCATTGTGTATTCTTTTTGTAGGATTATATCTTCAATCAAAGGGAGAAATAGGATTTAAAGATGTATTGATACCAACTATTGCACTTTTTAGTTCCTTTGGGCCTGTAGCGGCCCTTAGCAGTTTATCCAACAATCTTCTCCAGGTTTTTGCAAGCGGAGAGAGAGTTTTGGATATTCTTGATGAACATCCTCAGGTTGAAGATGTTACAGAGGGCAAAGATTTGAATTTCCAAGATATAATCTGTGACAAAATAAGCTTTGCCTATCAGGAGGAAAGAATACTCCGAAATGTGAATTTGCATATACCTAAAAATAGTATTACGGGAATAATGGGAAAAACAGGTTCGGGTAAGTCCACATTGCTAAAGCTTATCATGCGGTTTTGGGATGTACAAAGGGGAACAGTAAAAATTTCAGGTGAAGATATAAGAAATATAAACACAAAAACATTGAGAAACCTTTTGAGCTTTGTCACACAGGATACTTTTCTTTTTAATGATACAATTGAGGAAAATATAAGAATGGGTAAAAAGAATGTATCTGAGAAGGATGTAGAGGGGGCAGCAAAAAAAGCTTCTATACATGATTTTATAATGACTCTTCCTAATGGATATAAGACAAATGTTGGAGAGCTTGGAGATAGGCTTTCCGGTGGAGAACGGCAGCGTATAGGGATTGCACGTGCTTTTTTGCATAATGCACCTCTTATGCTTCTTGATGAACCCACAAGCAACCTTGATAGTCTGAATGAAGCCATAGTACTAAAGGCTCTTTATGAACAAAGGGAAAATAGAACGATTATAATTGTATCACATAGAAACTCGACTATGAGTATTGCGGATAGGATTCACCATATGCAAGGGGGGTATATCTCATAATACCCCTTGTCAAGGTCCAGAATTTTCAACAAAAGCTTTTAGCTTCAGGGACTGAGCCCGTGGGTTTATAGTTTTAATCGAAATGATATTAATGGGGGGGACTCGTATATGGTATATGAATTAATAAACAAAAGAGGGGAGTTGGAAGAAATGAACCTTACACCAAAACAACTACAGTATTTATTCTACATTGATTTCTACAGAAAAAGTAATAGACTCATATCGGATTTGGCTGAAAGATTAGGAGTATCAAAGGCTGCTGTATCACAGGTGATCGACATATATGGGACTAACGGTTTAATCAATCGTGATTCATCGGGGAAAATTGTTCTTACCCATGACTCAGAGCTAGTTATAAAGGAAATAAAGAGAAAACATGAAATAATCTTTACCTTTTTTAGTGCAATGAGAAATTTCACAGATGAAATGGCTATAAAATCCGCACTACAGTATATATGCTTCATGCCCTGTGAGAGTGTAGATGGGCTCATACAAAAGATTAAGGAAAATGATGAAATGAGTCGTATACGCTGGGATTTGAATGATAAAAAGAATCGAATAGATTTTCCTTTTAACAATGGAAGTTATCAGGTTAATTTTAATGTGTATAAGAAAGGCTGCCAGGAAATTTCCATGGGGGACAAAGGATTTGTAAAACCGGCAAAAATGGTTGTGATAGATGGAACAGGTACAATTACCCTTACGGCTAAGGAAATACGCTATAAAGGAGAAAGAGGAAAGAATTTTAGGGGTAGACTTTCAAGGTTAAGTTGTCTAATGGATGATGATTATGTACAAATAAAGCGTCAAAAAAATGAATATACTATTCCCCTTCATTATATTAATAAATTAAGTAAAGCACCTGATGGGACACTTTTTGGTACAGTAAGAATACTGGCACAGGCTGGCAAATGTGTCGCAAATATGTCCGCCAGTGAGGCTGATATGGTTTTTAAATTCGTATAAGTTAAAGTTTTTACTAATAAAAAAATTTTTTTTCTTGATAAAATTAAGTTAACTTAACTTTGAATGTTTTTCGTAGAGAAGTGACAAGCCCTTAAATTTCCACGAAAATAGGATGAATTATAAATTACCAATATACAATAAATATATATTCTGCATAAAAATGCCGAAAAATTACCAGTATTGACATTAATAATATATTTTGGTATCTTAGTATCATAGTTAAGCATCAGGAGATTGAAGGAGAGTGATGCGATGGCTATTTTTTTACAACATAATGTTAGAACAGTCTAACAATAGAGAAAGGGGGTAAAAGAATGAAAATGTCTATCAAAAAATCATCAGTGATTATGGTAGTTTTAATGGTACTTTTATCACTGACTGCAGCATATGCTGCTCCTGCTATAGCAAATGGCAACCATTACAGTGATGAATTTTCTATCGCAATCTGGAAAGACGGTCAAACGTTACCTGAAACTAATAGTACTCAGTATTCCATGGCAAATAAAGCGATTGTTGAAAATTCGCAGGAACTAAATGTATCAAATAATGGTGGAAGCCTTACATTTGATATTCAGCCATTTGAGAAGTGGGGTATTAAAGGGTATATGACATCTTTAAAGGTTGATTTTGGTAATGGTTATGTTGATGCAGAATTTTCTGGTGATACAGTAACACTTGCTATACCAGTTTCTGAACTTACAGCAGAGAATCATCTTTATCCTGCAAAGGTAGAAAACAGTGTCGTTGGGATTCCAATGAAAAAAGATATTGAGTTCTACATCGATTTAAGTGATTGCTATTAGTGTTGAGTTGAGAACAGAGCAAAGCTTTATCAAGAATTATGTGGTGTAGATACACCGTTTGTAGTCAAAGAGCTTCAGCAACCGGCCTACTATGCTGGATGCTGAAGTTTTTACTTAAGCAGTATATCTAACTTAGGGATATTGATATAACGTAAATAATTTGTGAACTCATAATTGTTGTAAAAATATAAGAGTATGCAGTAAAAATGTTAAGTTGCATTTTAAATAGATATATCTTTTATTAATGAGAGAGGAGTTGAGAATAAATGAAAAGACTTTATGGAAAAGTTCTAAGTGTTTTTCTGGTATTTGCTATGCTATTAACGTTAATAGTACCAATAACTGTTTATGCTGAAGAGCCGCAGCTTCCTGATAAAGTTGCGCTTTCGAAAGTTTTTGGAAGAGAGATTGGTGAGATGCAAGTAACTGTAGAAGATTCTGTTTATTGCGTCCAAACATCAATATCCGTAGAATCTGGAATGGATTCTGTATCATTAAGCGATTTTGAGAAAAAGGATAAGGATGCCGAATTGAGCTTTTACGGAACAGACTTAAGTGGAGAGCCTCTAGCAAACGGTGAATCTGTAGAACTGGGGGTAGATGAAGATACAACGGTTTATGTAAAAGTTGTAGCAAGTGATGATTTTGTCTCGAGCGAATATACAATTACCATTAGCAGGGCTGAAGGTGAAAATGATAATGAAAACTCAAAGGATGTTCCTGATGTAGTAGAGTCAGAGAATGAAGATGAAAAAAAACCTACTGTAGATAGTTTGTCTGACGAGGCTGAAGGTGAAACTGAAGATGAAAATTCAAAGGGTGTTCCTGATGTAGTAGAGTCGGAAAATCAAGATGAAAGAAAACCTGCTGTAGATAGTTCCTCTAACAAGGCTAAAGGTGAAAAAAATGATGAAAATCCAAATAATATTCCTGGTGAAGTGAAGCTAAAGACGGTGTTAGGAGAAATTCCTACTATAAAGAATGTTGAAAAATCGGGGATAATGAGCAAAGTTGAAGCATCATTATCGGTAGAAAGCGATAAAAACTCGATTTCGGTAAATGATATTATCAAGGAAAATCAAAATGCGACCCTTGTTTTTCACGGTACATCAACAGGAAGTGAAGCAGTGGAAGAAGCAAAACTTGAAGCCGGTAAAACCACAATGATTTATATAAATGTTAATTATAATGTTGGTCAAGTATTTTTGATGGCTCGATATGAAATTGCCGTTACTAGAGAACTTATTCCTAGAGAAGTGAAGCTAAAGACAGTATTAGGAGAAATTCCTACTATAAAGAATGTTGAAAAATCGGGGATAATGAGCAAAGTTGAAGCATCATTATCGGTAGAAAGCGATAAAAACTCGATTTCGGTAAATGATATTATCAAGGAAAATCAAAATGCCACCCTTGTTTTTCACGGTACATCAACAGGAAGTGAAGCAGTGGAAGAAGCAGAACTTGAAGCCGGTAAAACCACAATGATTTATATAAATGTTAATTATAATGTTGGTCAAGTATTTTTGATGGCTCGATATGAAATTGCAATCACTAGAGCTGGGTCAGAAAATGGTGATGAAAATTCAAACAATATTACTGATAAAGTTGAACTTGATACGGTACTGGGGAAAATGCCTATTATAGATAAAGATAATTTGATATATGATGAATCAAATAAAATATATACAATTGCTGCATCATTATCAGTAGGTAGTGAAATTAATTCGGTTTCTTCAACTGACGTTGCTGGATTGGATCAAAATGCTACTATTACCTTTTACGGTACAGACTCATCTTGGCAAACAACAACGGAAGCGGCAGTAAACCTTGCAGCAGGTATGGCTACAACCGTGTATGTAAAAGTTACAGCGGGTGATGAATCTGTATCAAGTAAGTATACAGTTACTATTACCAAGGCTAATACTGGATCGGTTGAAATCACTGAATTTGAAACGATAAAAATATACGGCGGCACCATGAGCGATATAGTTTATAACGATATTGATGATGTAGTCAACTATCTTAATGATAATTATTCCCATATTATGATTCGCGGCACTGGCGATTCTATTCCAGTTAATAGCTGGGTAAATAAGGGGGAATATACTCCGGATACCGAAGGAAATTATACATTCGTCGCTACATTAGGGACTGTTCCTGAGGGATATACCCTTGGTGAAGGTGTAACAGCAACTGCTGTGGTTTCTATCTTTGATGAGAACAAATCGGCAGGCGTTGTGGATTCTGTTTTACAGAAAAAGCTGTGTACTGTTTTAGGCGTTAGTGAGGATCATGACATTACCGTAGCCGACATGATGGGACTGACCGATACTCTGGATTTGAAAAAAAATAGCAGGGATGACATCCAAGATTATTCAGGTCTACGCCATGCTCAAAATATTACTGGTCTAGATCTAAGTAGGAATAAGCTGTCGGGTAGTGCATCTGCTGATAAGGTATCTGACCTAAGCTATCTTAGCAATCTTGAATTATTAAATCTAAGAAGTGTTGAAATGGGAGTGCATTTACCCGATATAGGGGGATTGAAGAATCTTAAGGAATTGAATCTTGGGAGCAACAAATTGACGTTTCTTCCGAATATGACAAACATGACTGGACTTGAGATTCTTGATGTGAGATATAATTCCCAGGAAGGTATTCCTCTAAAAAATATTTCACAAATCAAAGAACTAGTGAAATTGAAAAGTCTAAATATAAGTTCATGCAATTTAGATTTGCTGCCTAATTTAAGTAAACTTGCAGACCTTGAATATTTGAATGCAAGAAGCAATAGTCTTACAACTTTGGATAATAGTGGTATTGAAAAGTTGTCTTCCTTGACCCAGTTTATCGCGGACAAAAATAAATTGAAGGATATTGATCTAAGTGAATACAAGTTGACGAATCTGAACTATCTATCTCTAAACGAGAATGAATTAACTTCCCTTGCGGTTAAAGATTTGCCAGAATTGACAGAGCTTAATGTAAGAGCCAATGCTCTTGGTGATGAAAACGGCCATATAACTTTGCAAGGATTGCCCAAGCTTACTAAGCTTAATCTTGCTTCAAATGGCTTTAAAGCCATGCCTGATATCAGTTCTTTAACTGAGTTGACAACGATTGATATTAGCTCAAATAAGCTTACGGATATCACAGGAAATTTAAGTTCGCTTACTAAGGTAACGGAATTCAATGCTAATTATAATGAAATAACTAGTATTTCAAATATATGTGACATGACTGCATTGGCTAAAATTCAAGTGGAAGATAATAATTTACAGGTATTGCCAGATGGCATCAATAACATAACGGGTTTGAACCAACTAAACCTCAATAAAAATAAACTTTCCCACTTACCAAAGGATTTAAGCGGTCTCAAAAATCTGAAAATATTGAAGCTTAGTAACAACAGCTTTGAGACAGGACCTGATAGTTTTGGACACCTGACAGGGTTGACGGCATTGTATTTAGATCAAAACAATTTAAAAACATTGCCTTCGTCCATGGGTAATCTTAAAAAATTACAGACTATGGATATTTCTTATAACAAATTTTCGGAGTTTCCTGACTGTATATCAAAATTGACGGCTTTAACGGAAATTGATTTAGGAAACAATACATTGGCTGATTTAGATGTTGATTCAGAGAACAATGAGGTTAATTTGAGCAAGCTTGACAATTTAACCTGTGTAAAGCTTAACTATAATCGTATTAGTAAATTACCGAAATGCATGAAGGCTTTATCGAATCTCAATCAACTAGAAATGAAGTCTAATTATATAGCTGAGATACCCAAAAACTATTTGAGCGATATGGACCAACTGGATTGTTTCTTAATCGAATGTAACTATATTGATTTTATCAATGATAAAGATTCAAAAGATGAAATACAAGCTTTTTTGAATGAAGGACATAATGCATCGAACTATAATCAACAAAGAAAGCAATTTGCTACACTTATGACTTTAGATACCAGCGTGGAAACAATTAAATTGAAAGATACCGGAGCGGTATCATACAGTTGTACATTAAAAGCCCCCGTTGGTACCACTTCTATTACCATTACACCTATTGGGGCACGAAGTGAAACTGAAATAACCATGGGAGATATGAAAATAAAAAGTGGAGAGACCTTGACAGTCGATGGTTTAACATCAGGTTCAAATGAGATTATCCTAGTTGCCACCAATAAGATTGATAACAGCACAGTTAATTACAAAATTATAATAGTAGTGGAAGAGGAAGGTTCTGGAGAAATTGATCCAGATAATCTCCCAGACGGTAAATATATTATTGATGTTGATGCAATGAAAGAAGATGATAACTCATACTCCATGACCAACCAGTTTATTACCGAAGTAGCCAAACTTAAGGTTGAAAACGGAGATATTACTGCTACCATGGTGTGGCACGGTACTGGTGAGATAAAAATGTCATGGATAGAGGGCATGTGGTATAGAAACAAAGATGGAGAGTATGTGACACTAATAAGTGACGATGGTAATCCTAATACCCATGGGGTTACTTATACTGACAACGCCGTTCTTGATGTGAAAAATGATGCATTAACAATCACTCTTCCTGTGGAAAGTATTACAAAGGATACATACATGAAGGTCTATGTTCCAAAGGGAATGGGCGAAGACAGACCTGTATTAAGGATAGTATTCAATCTGGCCACCTTGGTTGCTGAGGGTGGGCCGGATCCAAGTAATCCACCAGTTGTGGAAGTAATAGCCCAACAAGGATTGGCTGAGATCACCAGAGATACCATTAAGGATATTGAGGATAAAAAGCAAAATGTAGGGTTGAAATTTGATGATGTGAGTGTGAATATTCCAGCTAAGTATATAGAGAACTATTTCAAAAAAGACATAACTGAAACAGCAAACTTAGAATTTAAAAAGGAAGAAACTTTTAACAAAACACAGTTGGGTATTTTGCGGATAATGTATGGTAAAAATATCCTTGTAGATGCTAAAAATTTGAACCTTAATTTAGTGACTGGTGAAACTCCCGATCCTATAACTAACCTAGGAGGAAATATAAAGGTTGTTATTACCTTGACTGATGAGGAAATTAAGGATATTGAAAATGCCGACAACATGAAGCTGTGTTACTACAATCCTTTGACTGGTAAGCTTGAGGATATAAATGATTCTGTTTTCTTTAACTTAGAGGAAAAGACTGTAACCTTTTATACTAACCACCTTAGTACCTATGTAGTAGTCAATGCAACGGAAGAAGTTAATAATCCTGGCGGAGGGTCAGGAAACACTCCAGAATCACCTACGAATAACCATGGTATGAATGACGGTACATACAGCATAAAAGTATATGCATTGAAGGAAAGCTCCAACAGTGCATCCATGGCAAACCAGTTCTTTACAGAACGGGCGGAGATAAGTGTAGATGGTGATGAGATAGAGGTAACAGTTGCAATGTACGGTACTGCAAGCAGTCCACAAAGTGATGATGGTATACATATGAGCTGTGTTGATAAAGTCCAATATAAAGATAAAAGTGGAGAATGGACAGCTCCTACAACTAAGCTGGATAAAGATGAAGACAGCTTGAGACTTAACTTTGTTGTTCATTCCATCAACAAACCTGTGTATATAAGAGTGTTGGTGCCAGATTATATGGGTCCTAACTATAAGATATTCCGTTTAATATTCAATAAAGACTCCCTGAAAAACGAACATGTTGATTTTGGAAGTTGGGTAGAGGTAAAGAAAGCTGAAGATTTTGTAATTACGGCCAGCGCGGGAGATGGTGGTAAAATAAGTCCAAAGGGAGATAATACCGTTGATAAGAAAAAAAATATCGTCTTTACCATTACGCCAAATGAAGGCCATAAAATAAAGGATGTATTGGTGGATGGTAAATCAGTGGGAGAAGTAAGTACCTACACCTTTGAGCGTGTACAGAATGATCACACTATACATGCCACCTTTGAGAAAAACAATGTAGAGGAAGAACTGACATTTATAGATATAGGGGATCATTGGGCAAAAGAGTATATAAAGATTGTTGCCAAAAAGGGTATATTCACGGGAACTGGCGATGGTCAGTTTAGACCCAATGATGTCGTAACCAGAGGAATGCTTGTAACTGTTCTAGGCAGACTTTATGGTGCAGATATAGAAGAAGATTCGGATTCCGAGTTCTCTGATGTGGATGGGGATAGCTATTACTCAGGATACATAGCATGGGCAGCCGACAATAAAATTGTGAATGGTGTAGGTGAAAATAAATTTGCGCCAGACAGAGCCGTTAGCCGTGAAGAAGTAGCGGTTATATTTGCAAGATATGCAGAATTTGCTGGTATTAAGTTATTACAAGAAGAGGAAACAGAATCACAATCCCAATCACAAGGACTAAAAAATGGTGAATATAAAATAAGTGCAAAGGCACTAATGGAAACCAAAAATTCAGAATCCATGAGTAATCAATTTATAAATGAACCTGCTTCCTTAAATGTAAAGGGTGGAAAGATGAATGTACAGATGATATGGAAGGGTACTAAATATATAACAATGGATATGATTGAAGAATTAAAGTACTTGAATAGTAATGGTGAATTTGTGGAAGTAGATAGAACCTTTGATAAAGAAAGCAATACACTGACCATAAAATTTGAGGTAGAGGATTTAGAGGAGGCAACTATGATGCAGGTATATGTTCCAAAGGGAATGCCTGGAATGCGTCCTAAATTCAGACTTGTGCTTGACAAAAGCTCAATTAAAAAGGTTTCCACCTCACATGTTGAAAGTTCCTTTACTGACATAGATAAGATTAGCTCTTGGGCAAAAGTAAGCGTTGAAAAAGTTAAAAATGCAGGAATAATGCAAGGGAAAAACAATAATATGTTTGATCCAAATAGTACTGCAAAAAGAGCTGAAATTGCCAAGATTCTTGTACAATTAATCAATCAAGGAGAAAATTAATATGATGAAAAAAAATATCTTTAATATTTTAGTCATGCTTGCCGTTATGGCAGGCATGGCGTTAAATGTATGGGCTGTGGACCAAGGTTCATACACTGTTTCAAACAATACCCATTATGTAAATCCCGATACTGAGACAGCAGATGATGGAGGAGATGTATCCACTGGGGAGGGTATGTGTAGAAATACTGTATATCCTCAGTCCTGCTATGAGTTTAAAGACGGAAAGCACTATGTAACATTGCGTATTAAGATGATATCATTTATAGAGAATGTCAGAATAAATGTTCAGACAGAAAAAGGAAATAAAGATTCATATCAAGCCGTTGAATATGAAGTTTCAGGAGAAAATACGGAAGAGAACACAAGGGATTTTCGTTTTGAAATACCAGCATCGGATATACTTATAAAGCCAACTTTTTTTGTGGGACCAATGAACAGAGATGTTACATTTTTTGTTTCTATGGATATGGAAACTGCAAAAAAAGATGAGGGAGAATTTAGTTCCTTCAATAAAGCTGAATCCGTAGAAGAGCCAGTAGAGGAGGCTTCGGAAGAGTCATCAGAAGAATCACTAGAAGAGTCAGCGGATAGTGAGATTAGCATTGTTGAAGAAAATAGTACAATAGAAAAAAATGAAAAGGATATTGAAAGTACTATAGTAGTTGATGATAAAAAAGATAATTCAACCGATGATGTTCCAGAGCCAAGTGATCAATCACAGCCATCACAGGATATAAACCCGGAGGATAATACTATTCCCGTTGAACAAAATACTCAAGGGGATAAAGGAGATTCTGATAGCAGTTCTTCCCTAGACCATGTTGAAGAAGATTCTGCCGCTACCCTTACTCCAACTAATCCTGGAGAAGATAGTGAAGTATTAACCTCTGAAGTGGAGACAAAGTGTGAGAATGTAGAAAATAAGGAGCCGACATCTAATAACAATAATTCTATGGAGTCAAATAAAGAAAAAGATGGGGAAGTTGCAGGAATTTCAGAGTTCAATGAAGAAGGTGTAAAAAAATTACAGGAAAAGGAAAACGACCGTAATCAGTCGAGGCTACCCATTGTAGGTACGGTGGTTATAATTGGGATTGGATCATTATTAGTATATTCTAAAAAAAGGAGTTAAATAATCTCTGTAGATTCAGTACCTTTTTAAACTTCAGAATATCATTTGAGGAAATTGCATAACTCTTACTTGGCTAAGCCTAATATGGGAGTATCATCCTTAATTTGATTACTTAAGATACAAGCATATTTGATGGTATAGCTTTGAGGATTTTAAAACTACATGTAGTAGATGGTTTTTATAGAAGTAATTATGCAATTTGCTCATTTAATTATGACATAGAAATCGGGTGAAAAAATATGAAAAAAATGATTACAATTTTATTATGTATATCTATGATTTTATCTTTTTGTAGCTGCACGGTGAGACCCACAAGTAAAGTGATGTCCGATGAAGAAATTAGACTTATATCTACATCTGTGGCTTTGTGTTATATACTTGATGAATTAGAATTGGATTTAGTAGGTGTTCCCCAGAGTTCATTTGAATTGCCCCACAGGTATGATGATATCACAAGGGTAGGGCTTCCTATGACACCGGATTTAGAAATTATAAAAACCTTAAGACCTACGGAAATTTTAAGCCCAAATTCTCTCCAATATGATTTAAAGCCCCAGTATGAGAGTGTTAAAATACCATCTACCTTCGTAAATCTCATGAGTGTTGAAGGAATGTTCAAAAGTATTCAGCAGCTTGGGGAAAAATATGATAGAAAAGAGAAGGCAGAAGTTTTAATCAATGATCATAATTCTTTTATGGAGGAATATAATAAGAAAACTGGGGGGAGAAAAAAACCTAGAGTCCTAATTTTAATGGGGCTACCCGGTGCATATATGGTTACTACGGAAAAAGCATATGTTGGTAATCTTGTGAAGCTAGCAGGAGGAGAAAATGTATTTGGTAGTGATGAGGGAGCTTTTTTAAACGTAAATACGGAATCAATTTTAGCTACTGATCCGGATATTATATTAAGATGTGCCCATGGACTACCTGAGGAAGCTAAGAAGATGTTTGCCAAGGAGTTTAAGGAAAATGATATATGGAAGCATTTCAGAGCAGTACAAGAAGGAAAGGTATACGACCTCGACTATAATGTTTTTAATATGAGCGCAAGTTTGAGATATAAGGATGGTCTAAATAAATTACAGAAGTTATTATTTGAATAGGAAAGGTGACTATGAAAAATAAATTAGTAATTTTGATTATATTGGCAATAATGGTCTTAGGACTGTTTTTTGTATCTATAAATTTAGGGAGTATAAAAGTTTCTTTTCCCGAGCTTTTAAAGGGATTGTTTGTTGAATACAATGAAAATGTTTCAGTTATTTATGATTTGCGTTTCCCAAGGATAATTATAGCATTATTGTCAGGAGCGGCTTTAGCAGTTTCAGGGGTGTTATTTCAGGCTGTTATGAAAAATCCCTTGGCAGATCCAAGCATTATAGGAATCTCAGCGGGTGCAAATTTTATGGCGGTATTGGTCATGATATTTTTTCCTGTTTTGTATTTCTTTACTCCTATTTTTGCATTCTTGGGAGGAATAATTTCCTGTGTGCTTGTATATACCCTTTCATGGAAATCGGGTCTCAGTCCTCTGCGTCTTATTCTTATAGGGGTTGCAGTAAATGCTGTATTTATAGGGCTTATAGAAGCGTTAAATTATATTACTGGAGGGAAACAAAGTGGAGTTGCTTCTATTATAAATGCGAATATTTCTATGAAAACATGGGATGATGTAAATACTCTGGTATGGTATGTAATAGTTGGTTTGATAGCTGCTGTTCTTGTGGCAGGAAAATGTAATTTACTATGTCTAGAAGAAAAAACAGTAAGAAATTTAGGTGTAAATGTAAATGCCATTCGTTTAATAGTTTCTTGTATAGCTGTTCTACTAGCCAGCATTTCCACAGCAGTTGCAGGCACAATCAGCTTTGTCGGGCTTATAGTTCCACATATAGCAAGAATTCTAGTTGGGTCAAACCATAAAATACTTATACCATTTACCATCTTGCTTGGGAGCTTTACAGTTCTATTTGCCGATACAGTGGGTCGGGTTATTGCTTATCCCTATGAAATACCTCCAGCAGTTGTTATGAATGTTTTAGGTGGCCCCTTCTTTATATTTCTTCTTATAAGGAGTGAGAAAACCTATGGAAATTAGAGAATTATCATTCCAATATGGGAAAAAAGATGTTCTACAGTCCGTATCTGCCCATATAGAGAGAAGAAAAATTACTACTATAATAGGGCCTAACGGCTGTGGCAAATCTACATTGCTCAATTTAATGACAAAGAATCTTAGGCCCTTGAATGGCAGTGTTTTTCTTGAGGATAAAAATATACAAAAAATAGGGCTTAAAGACTTTGCTAGAAAAGTAGCTATTGTCCATCAGTACAATAATGCTCCTAAGGATATCACAGTTAGGAATTTAGTAAGCTATGGAAGAACTCCATATATCACATTTTATAGAAAAAAAACTAGGGAAGATGAGGAAATCATTGACTGGGCCATGAATATAACAAATGTTTATCAATTCAAGGATAAAGCTATTTCTACACTTTCAGGAGGTCAGCGTCAGCGTGCATGGATTGCAATGGCCTTGGCACAGAAAACGGAAATTTTATTTTTAGATGAACCCACAACCCATTTAGATATTCGATATCAGCTCCAGATAATGAATCTAATAAAAAATTTGAATAAAGATTTTAATATGACAATAGTAATGGTACTCCATGACATCAGTCAAGCAATATTTTATAGTGATATGATTATAGGTTTAAAAGACGGGAAGGTAGTAATAAACGGAGAGCCAAAAAAAGTTATTAACAAATCTACATTAAATAAAATATTCAATGTAGATTTAAAAATTATGGAAGAAAATAGCATGAAATATGTATTAACTGTATCGGATAATATATAATTACCTGAGCAAATACAACTTAGCCAATTAAGAGCTACGCAATTTCCTCGCCTAATAATCAAATGGGTACTTTAAATCACAAGTAAGCTGATATTTCAACTGGTACCTTAATAAAAATACCTAGAAAAATCATGATTTGATGCGAATTTTGAGCATTAGAGTCATGATTTTTATTATTAGTAGGTGAAATGAAGTATAGGCTAGCTAGATATGTTTTATTGTGGGAAAAATTGATGAATTTGTAAAAGGATTTTGCAAAATAATGTAGAATATAGAAATATACTTCAACATGGGAGGAAACCTGTATATGATTGGTAAGAAAAAACTTTCCTTAGTAATATTATCAATATTATCATTGATATTCTTAACTGTATTCGCTGCTAGTAATATAAATGTACATAGTGAGCCTATACAATTGGGAAAGGTTAATGTTGGAATAAGTTTACAAACCACTGAACATGCAGCAAAAAGTGAAAATAGTATATACCTTTATAAAAATACATTTTCACCAAAACTAAGATGTATTTCACTAAATGATAATAGTTCAAAGATATATGATACACCACCACTAACTGATTTTTTGGTTGCCGATGATTGGATTTACTATATAAATACGGATAACTATGGACCTTTATTTACTTTAATGAATGGTTCTATTTATAGGATATCAAACGATGGTATGGTTAATGAGAAAATTATCGAGGGTAACTTAGGATTAGTAGCCGCTGATAATGAATGGATTTATTATACCGATGGGGGTCTATATAAGATGTCGAAGGATAATTTGAATAAAATAAAGCTATCAGATAATATTGGTTTTAACTATACTTACATAGATAATTATTTATATTACTGTAATTTTGAAGATGAATCCAAGCTATATAGATTTAACCTAGATACTAAGGAAAATGCCAAGGTGCTAGATGAAAGGGTTAGTTACTACATCAATGAAGGTTATATCTATTATACGAATTTAAGGGATGAGAAAATATATAGGGTCAATCTTGAGGGAAGCAATAGGGAGAAAATAGCTGATTATAAGCTAGATTCATTTATAGTAAAGGATAATTGGATTTATGGGGTTGTTCTAGATTTGAAAAATGGTGTTAAATTATATAAGGTTAGAACAGATGGAACTGGGCTTAGTAAGATCTCAGATAATGCTACTTTTAGTAATATTTTTGCCCATGAAGATTGGATATTCTATATCAATGCTAAGGACAATAGGGCCTTGTATAAAGTTAAAATGGATGGTTCAGAAAATGTAAAGGTAACTGATAGTATGGGTATTGAAACTATTAGATATAGTGATGATTCTATTTACTTTATTGATAAATGTAGGGATAATTATTTATATGAAATAGATACAAACAGCTCGAATATTTCACCGGTATCTAATGACAGGATGAGATATATTACTATTATTGATGACTGGATTTTTTATACAGATACTATTCATAATAATGCACTTTATAAAATCAAGAAAGATGGCACAAAGAAAACTAAGATTACAGATGATAATGTCGTTTCTGGATTCACCATCTATGGAGACTGGATTTATTATTCCAATCGTAGTAAAAGGGGCAGACAATATAGGATTAAAACTGATGGTTCAAAAAAAGAAGTTATTAAAGCTGAACCTATATTCAGTCTATCCCTTAATAAGGGTTGGATGTACTTTATCAAGGGTTATTCTGATAGAGATGGCAACATATATAAAATGAAAGTTGATGGATCAAATGAAAAGAAGCTTAGCGATGATGCTGTCGCCACAATGGGAATAGATGGCATTCGGGTAATCGATGATTGGATATACTATATAAATAAAAGTGATAATAGAAATCTCTATAGAATAAAAATAGATGGCAGTGATAGAACAAGAATAACAGATAGTTATGCATCGGTAATGATTATAACAGAGGACTGGATATACTATAAAAAAGAATCAGATGATTCTAAGACATATAAAATCAGGATCAATGGTGAAGATGAGACCAAAATAGCCGACTACAAAATGGTTGATATTAAAATTTATAATGGATGGCTATATTACAAAAAATCCTTCGATGGCAAGCTGTATAAAATGAAAACCGGTGAAACTGAAGAAACCATGATATCAGATGATGAGATAAATGTCTTTAGTATAGTAGATGACTGGATTTACTATTCATTAATAAATGAATCAAATTTATATAGAATAAAAATTGATGGTTCCTCAAAGGAATTAATAGAATGAAAAGCGGTTAAACACATAATAGATACATAGGTAAAAAACTCTAGTCTAATAAAAACCATAATATAAAGATTGTTTATAGAGATGAATAAGCTTATAAAAAAAATCCATTTAACAGTAATATTTTGATATGTTATACTGTAACTTAGTGATTTATAAATATTAACTGAGGGGGTATAACATTGAAAAAAATATTTAAAACTGGTTTTATGCTAATCATTATATTGATGTTAGTAAGTACAACATTAATTGGGTGTACTAAAGAGGATGATGAAAAGGAAAATTCTAACAAACAAGATGTGAATGAAAGTAAACAAACTTCCCAAATAGATGATAGTTATATATGTGATGCGGAGTGGCTAAAGGGAAATCTAGATAAAGTGGTGATTTTAGATGCTAGAGGCGAAAAGGCATATAAAAAGGGACATATTCCTGGAGCTATAAACGTAACATGGCAAGGGTTTTCAAATATGACTGGAGTTCCTGGAGATGCAGGTTGGGGAACAGTTCTTGATGCTGAAGAACTTTCAAAAAAATTATCAGCTATTGGAGTAACAAAGGATAAAGATGTGGTTGTTTATTGTGATACCAATGGATGGGGCGAAGATGGAAGAATCCTTTGGATGTTGAGAATGGCAGGTGTAGAAAATTCAGTTCTTCTAGATGGTGGTTGGAATTATTGGGAAGCTAATGGTTATGAGGTATCTAAGGAAGCCATAACACCAGCTTCAAGTGATTTTGAAGTATCACAGCTAGATATGAGTACTACAATAGATACGGATGCTCTAAGTAAGGACTTAAATAAATTCAAGGTTATAGATACTAGGAACAAGGATGAATACGATGGAGCAATGAAATTTGGTGAAGCAAGGGGAGGTCATATACCTGGTTCAATCAATATCCCCTTCCAAACTTTATTAAATGAAGATGGCAGATTGAAGAGTGGGGATGAATTAGAAGGTATATTTAAGGAAGCTGGTATAGAAAAAGATGATGAAATAGTTACCTATTGTACAGCGGGCATACGTTCAGCCCACATGCAGGTAATATTTAAAATGATGGGATATGATAAGGCAAGGAATTACGATGAGTCCTTCTATAGATGGGCTGCTGATGAAAACCTAGAATTAGCTACAAAGTAAATAAAGAAATAGTAAAGCATGGAAAAACAAAGCCCTTTCTTAAATTAAAGAGAGGGCTTTATTTCCTTAGTTTTTGCCCATTCTTTTTGGCAATGGGATTAGGGCAATTACCATCAACTATTATATACCCATATGTAGCTGATATGCTTACAGGAGGGGTGAAAAAGAAACATAGAAGCCCTATATGAAGAATTCATTTTTAATAATTTTTCCCAAGACCTTTATCCTATTTATATCAACAGTCACAGAAGAATCATCCTTTGAATATTTTGATAGTTTTATCTTTTTGTTTACTTCTTTTCTTAACTGACGAATCATTTTTTTTCCATCCATCTCAAACAAATATATACAGTAATTTTGTATATCCTTAGTTATAGACACAGTTAACACATCGTCTTTCTTAATCCTAAAGTTCTCCATATCATTGTTTGGAGATTTTACAAACATTATTTTATCTGGATGATGACCTTCAATCTTTTTACTTATTATAGGCAGTTCCTTATAGTCCACAATCTTATTAGTATGCAGCTCATATATTGGATATTTTTTTATAACCCCAGATAAGGCATCGGACCAAGTTTGATTTGGGTGGGGGAAAATAGTTTCCTGAGACCTAGGAGCTACCTTAGCTTTTTTAGGTTTTTCTATAACCCTTTCTTCTTTAACAAATTCTTCTTTAGTTCCTAAGGATTTTAAAATCTTTTCAGCAACACTTTCATTGACAATTTTCTTGCCAGATTCAACTTGTATTATATAGCCAACTGATAAACCACATTTTTTAGCTAACTCTTTTTCCGTAAGTCCAGCCTTTATTCTAGCATCCTTTATTTTTACCGCAAGTCTATTCATTTAATATCACCTCTACTGTTTTAAATCATTTCAAATTAAAGAATTTACTTAAATATCTATATAATTAGATTTTATCATATGAGCAAATTGCATAATTACTTTCTATAAAAACTCCCTACTACATGTAGTTTTAAAATCCCCAAAGCTATACCATCAAATATGCTTATATCTTAAGTATTTAAATCAAGGATGATATTCGCATATGCAATTCTGCTAAGTAAGAGTTATGCAATTTCCTCATATATTAAGATTATACTAAATATACTCAAATTGATAAACCTCTAATAAACTTTATTGCATGGCAAGGAGACAACGTTGTGTTTGACAATTTTTTTTGGAAAAGGTAGAATAAGCTAGTCATTATAGCAGGAGTTGGAGGTTATATTATGTTAGGGATTAAATACTTTATATCAAGTATTCGTAAGTTAAGATATAAAAATATAATTAAGCAAATAAATAAAATGCCTAAAAATATTATTTATGTGGATGTTAGCCATTTAGATTATTGGTGGGGCATATATGGCTTGACTAAAAACACGAGCTGGGAAGACATAACAATGTACATAAAAGTAGGTAATAAATATAAAGAAATTGCATGGACTTGTGTTTGTACTACACCATATCTTCAATATGGTTTAGAGGATTTAGAGAAAGATCCAGATGAGATAAATTTTGTAAAAGAAATTAAAGGCTTTTTAGAAAATGAGGACATTAAGTACCATTATTATTATGACAATATAAAGTATAGGGACTTTTATGAAGTGCCCTTTGAGGCTGAAAGAAATAAAGAAAATGTGAAACCACGGTCAATCGAAGTGTGGCATCCAAGTGATGGAATAAATAAAGAAGTAGTAGATAATTGCGTTAAGGCCTTTATAAAGAAATTCTTAGGTATAAATGTTGAAGAAATCAAGTATAAAGATATAGTTTCACCGGAAGAGGCTATTGAAAAATATGTTGAGGAAATGGAAAACTGGCAGCAATGCAAAGAAATATCCTTTTCCGATGAATTAATAGAAACATTAAAGGAAGAATGGGAGGTTCCTAAAGAAAAGGTTCTACAAATATTAAATAGAAGCATTAAATAGTTGAGGAAATTTCATAACTCTGACTTGGCTGAGTTGTAGATAATGATGGGCTATTATGGATATATATATGAAGAAATTAATTGCTTGTTAGAATTATTTATTGTAGAATTATTTAGTGGACTATATAAATATAAGGAAGGTAGAATAATGATAGAGAAAGAAAGATATTTGCCTTATTTAGCTGGTACTGGAATGGCTTTAATATTTGGATTTTCCTATTTGTTTACAAAGGAAGCTTTATCCGATGTTGGGCCCTTCCATCTACTAGGTTTTAGATTCGGTATAGCAGCCTTGGCACTATCCATATTGAGGATATTCAAAGTTATTAAGGTTGAATATAAAGGTAAAGAACTGTATAAGCTCATGGCAATAGCATTGGCCCAACCTGTAATTTATTTTATCTTTGAAGTTTTGGGGATAAAATTAACTAATTCTTCGGAATCTGGAATGATGATAGCATTAATACCTGTTGTTGTAACGGTTTTAGCAGCAATATTCTTAAAAGAGTACCCAAATAAGATACAAGTATTATTTGTTACATTGTCGGTTGCAGGTACAGTTTTTATTATTATCATGAAGAGTAATGAACTAGGTTCCAACATGATAGGAATAATTGTACTATTAATTGCAGTATTATGTGCATCTGTATTTAATATATTGTCACGAAAATATTCAACGGACTTCAAACCCATAGAGATTACCTATGCAATGATGTGGATTGGTGCAATAACCTTTAATACAATTGCTATAATACAGCACCTTGTTAAAGGTGAAATATCAAATTATTTTATACCCCTATTGAATCCTAAAGTAGTTTCAGCAGTATTTTACCTAGGAATACTATCGTCGGTTGTGGCTTTCTTTTTAGTAAATTATACTTTATCTAAGATTGAGGCTTCTAGATCTGCTGTTTTTGCAAATCTTTCAAGTGTGACATCCATTGTTGCTGGGGTGTTAATAAGGCATGAGCCATTTTATTGGTATCAGATTGTTGGGGCTATTATGATTTTATCGGGAGTTTGGGGAACAAATTATTTTGGAAGTAAAATTAATAGAGAGTAGTAAAGTATAAAGGGTATAGGCTTAAATTATTTGGCCTATATCTTTTTTTATTGTGAGATTACATACTAAGACTATATGAACAAATTGCATATAAATGTATTAATGTAAAAATACAGAATATAAAACAAAAAAATAAAATTTTGTGGAAAAATCACCCATTTGTCAAAGAAATTTTGCTATAAAATTGATATAATAGTCTAAATTTATACTTAACATGAGCTTATTATATAGGGTTTTCATAGTATAACTTAACTTATGCATGGATAAATATGCGATGGTTATGGGCATTTTGGACTTGTATAAGTTAAAGTCTATACTAAAATCCCTATAAGAGATTTTATCGAATTACATTAAGAATAAGAATCTTGTAGGTACAAATTAAATGTTATTGCTAAGTATTAGCAAGGGGGGGCAGAAAAAAATTACATAAGAGAATTTGGCACAGATGTAATAAGAATTGCTATAGACGATGAAGCATAAGTAATTAATAGTATAATGGCTAGTTAACTTAGGGGGGATGATGCAATGTTTAAAAGCATAAAAGTCAAGCTAATAGTCTATTTTTCATTAATAATTGTTCTTATTAGTGGAGGACTTGGTATTTCGGCTACTAATTTATCCACAAAAGCCCTAGAAAAAATGGTGGATGAAGAATTAGTACAAATGTCAACAGCATATAGCAAATATATAGAAGTGGAGATGCGTGAAGCAGAAATTATAATGGAAGGAATTGCTCGTAGAAATGTAATTAGGTCTAATGAGTGGAGTCAGCAAAAAAAAGCACTTCTTTATGAAGTTGATAAGAATGATAAATTTTCAGATATGTTTATTGTTGATTTAAAAGGAAATGCTCACTCACTAAGTGAAAACGTTGCCAATATAAGTGACAGATTGTATTTTCAGGAATCTATGAAAGGGAAATCCTATTTTAGTGATTTGCTATTTAATAAAGCAACGGGAAAATCCCAATTTTTTGTATCAACCCCTATAAATGATGATAATAATAGGGTGGAAGGTGTCATTGTAGGTGTTATTGAAGCTGAATATCTTAGTAATATAGTTACAGATATCCAGGTGCGGAAAAGTGGACGAGCTTTTATTATCAACGAAGAAGGGATAACCATTGCTCATCCCGACATAGATTTGGTATTAAAAAGGGAAAATATCATTGAGCGTGCTAAGGAGGATAAAAAATTAACAGAATTAGCGGATATAATACAGAAGATGTCATCTGGAGAATCGGGGTCACAAGGCTATAGTTATGAAGGAAATAAATATTATGCGGCATATAACCCAATTGGTACAACGGGTTTTAATATAGGATTAAGTGTTTCTGTACGGGAATTGCTAATGGATGTATCTAATTTAAGAAATACTTTGATATATATGACTATTGGAGCCCTCGTTATAGCTATGCTCATTACATATGTAATGGGAGGGGCCTTTGTAAAACCTATTATATTGGCTACAAACCATGCAAAAGCTATATCACAATTAGACTTAACAGTAGAAGTACCGGAAAAATTTCTAAGGAGTAAAGATGAATTTGGTGAGTTGGCCAGAGCTTTTGATACAATAACTGAGAATATGAAAGACTTTGTTCATAAAATCCAAAATTCAGCATTAGAACTTACAGAATCATCTAAGCTATTATCAGAAACGACCAGTGAAAATGCCATTACTTCAGAATCGGTTTCCAAGGCTGTGGATGAAATAGCAATTGGAGCCGTAACACAGGCCCAGGAATCACAAAGTGCAGTACAAGAGCTTTCAGAGCTGGGTGAGAGTATAGACGAGTCCGAAAAACTTGCCATGACTGTAAAGGATGGTACTGAAAAGGTAAACAGTGTGACATCAGGGTGTAAGGAAATGGTTTCAAAGCTAAAAAAAGAATTCAAGCTAAATCTGGATATTGCTGGAGAAATGAAAAGTAACACAGATCAGTTAGTTGAGCAATCAGAATCTATTGTAGGTATTTTAAATACTATTTCTAATATTGCTAATCAAACAAATTTATTAGCCTTGAATGCTTCAATTGAAGCTGCTAGAGCGGGGGATGCCGGTAGAGGTTTTGCCGTTGTGGCAGATGAAATACGAAAATTAGCGGAAGAAACTGAAAGTGCTACGGAGAATATATCGAATATCCTTGTAGCAATGACAAATAGAATCACAATAGCAAATACCAATATGCATAAAGCAGAAGAAATAGTGGGAAATGTAGATGTTTATTTAGAAAAAACCGTTTCTTCCTATGATGTTATTGATGGTTCAATAGTAAACCTAGCTTTATTATTTGAAAAACTCATAAAATCCCTTAGGGATATTGATGAAAATAAGGTTAAAACCTTTACTTCTATTGAAAGTATTTTGGCAGTATCCCAGGAGTCAGCTGCATCCACTGAAGAAGTCAATGCTTCCGTTGAAGAACAAACCGCATCAATGGAGGAAATTGCAAGGTCTAGTAGAGAATTAGCTGAAATAGCTAGAGGTATGGAAGAAATTATTGAAAAATTTAAGCTTTAAAAATTTTAGTGAACTAAACTTTATGAGTGTAAAGCTATATAGGGTTTTCATAGTATGACTTGCATAAGTTAAAGTCTATACTAAAATCCCCATAGTTAAAGTTACATAAATTTCTCACTTACATAAAGACATTGATAATTTACAGCTAGCCCATGTTTTATACAAAATGTGAGCTGGCTGTATTTTTATTGTAATACATTACTTTTGAAAAATCTGAGTACAGGTGAAGGGCTTAGATTTTTCAAAAATAACTTTGGGGATTTTAAAACTCTATATAGTAGATGACTTTTGTAGAAGGTAATTATGCAATTTGCTCGAATAATAAAAGACTCCATGCAAATAATAATACAAAAATTATATTTTGAAGGGACTAAAAAAATATGAATGCTATTGAAACCAAAAATCTAACAAAAAGCTATGGAAGATCAAGGGGAATTATTGATGTAAGCTTTAATGTTAAAGAAGGAGAAAATTTTGGTTTTATTGGGCCCAATGGTGCTGGTAAATCCACCACCATTAGAACCCTATTGTCCTTAATTTATCCAACCAGTGGGAGTGCTAAGATATTTGGCAAGGATGTTGTAAAATTTGGTCCCAAGATAAAAAAAGAAATTGGATATTTACCCTCTGAAGTTTTTTATTACGATAACATGAGGGTTATGGAGCTTTTAAAATACTCAGCTAGTTTTTATAAAAAGGATTGCAGTAAAAGGATTAATTATTTGGCTGACATAATGAATCTTGATCTTAGCAAAAAAATCGATGATTTATCCTTTGGAAACAAGAAAAAGGTTGGTATAGTTCAGGGACTTCTCCATGAGCCTAAATTAATAATATTAGATGAGCCTACTAGTGGATTAGACCCTCTTATGCAGCAGAAATTTTTTGATTTATTAGGAGAAGAAAATAAGAAGGGTGCCACAATTTTTTTCTCTTCCCATATCTTAAGTGAAGTGCAAAAACTCTGTGATCGTGTGGCTATTATTAAAGAGGGTAGGATAATAAAGCTTGAGAAGATTAGTACGTTGAAGGAAAATAATTATAAGAAGTTCAAGATTGAAACATTTTCAAGGATAGATAGGGATTATTTTAATATCAGTGGTGTGAAAAATCTAGAAGTAAAAGAAGGAATAGTGGATTTTATGTTTAAAGGAAATATTAATACTGTCATGAAAAAAATATCTGAAATGAAAATATCTAATATATGGATAGAAGAGCCTAACCTTGAAGAAATATTTATACATTATTATTCAAGGGAGGAATAGATAATATGAATATATTCCTACATGAGTTAAAAACCTATAGAAAATCAACTTTTTTGTGGACAATATCATTAATCTTAGTGATAGTTATATTCTTCTCACTATTTCCATCCTTCTCAAGGGATGTGGATCGGATGAAAAAATTAATGGAGGGGTTTCCCGAGGCTATAAGAATTGGTATGGGCATTACATTGGATAGCTTCTCCAGCGTATTAGGATATTATTCCTTTCCCTTTACATTTGTTCTTTTGATTGGAGCAATCCAGGCCATGACCTTGGGGACTTCAATCATATCAAAGGAAATACATGAAAAGACGGCAGATTTTCTGTTGACAAAGCCTATTACCAGGACAAAAATTTTCTTCTCTAAGTTACTTGCCATAACTATATCAATGATACTTACAAATATAATTTACATAGGAGCAGCAAATATTGTCATATCCTTTGTAAAGAATGGGGAGTATAGCTTCAAAATATTTTTTATGATTTCCATAACACTATTATTTATACAGCTCATATTTATGTCCCTGGGAGTTATTATTTCAGTCATACTACCTAAAATTAAGTCGGTTTTGACTATTTCCCTTGCTGTGGTATTCCTTTTCTATTTTATAAGTTTTCTAAGCTCAAAGGGGGATGATGATATGATTCGATACATAACACCCTTCAAATACTTTGACCCTGTATATATCATAGGAAATAGTAGCTATGAAATACAGTTTGTCATAACTGCTTTAGCATTTATTATAGGTTGTATTACGGTTAGTTATATAATTTATTGTAAAAAGGATATTCATGCTGTATAAAATTGATTTTAGAATATAGGAGTGTAGTGATTATGAATATATTTCTCAGAGAAATAAAGGCCAATATAAAATCACTTTTCATATGGTGTATGGCAATGGTAGCAATGATTGGTGGCGGTATGGGGAAATATGCTGGATTTACTGGTGCAGGAGAGTCTATAAATGACATGTTGGACATATATCCAAAATCATTGCTAAATATAATGGGGATAAGCGGCTTCGATTTATCTACTGCTATTGGATTTTATGGGGTTCTTTTCTTATATCTCATATTACTGGCAGCAACCCATGCCATAATGTTGGGAGCCGGTATCATAGCGAAGGAAGAAAGGGATAAAACTACAGAATTTCTATTCTCAAAGCCCATATCAAGAAGTAGGGTTATAACCTTCAAGCTATTAGCGGGACTTTTAAATATTATTATTTTAAATGTAGTTACTTTAATAGGATCCCTAATTGTGGTTAACTATTTTAATAAGGGTGATGATATAACAAATGACATAATAATTTTAATGATGGGTATGTTTATTCTACAACTCATATATATAAGCATTGGAGCATTATTGGCTTCGATTAGGAAAAAAAGCAGGGATGTGGCCTATTCGGCAACGGGTATACTACTTATTACCTTTATGTTATATATGGTAACCAATATAAATAAAGGTTTCGAGGCTTTAAAGTATTTCACCCCCTTTAAATATTTTGAAGCTGAACCCATAATTTTAGGAAGGGGAATTAATTTTTTATTTATAATATTATCAGGTGTAATTATGGGGATATCACTGATAGTAACCTATGAATCTTATAGAGGAAGGGATTTAGATGTATAAGCGTCATAGTATATATTAGTGATATAATTGTAGTTGAGTAAAAGGCATGGACTTATACCGAGAATCTAAGAGAAACTTCTTTGATGTATATTGTTTTGAGGGGGAGAAAATCTATGGTTAAAAGAAGAAAGGACTTTTTAAATGAATTAGCATATATAGATGGAATAACTATCATTGATACATCGGGAACTATATTATTTTCTGTAAAGTTTAATCCAAGGTTTCATCCAGAGATAGAGGAGGATAGTGATGTTGTAGGAAAGAAACTATTTGAAATATTTACCAATATTGATAGGGAATCTAGTACATTAATCAAAGCCATGGAATTGGGAAAGCCAATACATAAAAGAAGGCAAAAAGTAATTAATATTGATGGGGAATGTATCCAGACTGCTAATGCTTCTATACCAATCAAATCAAAGGGGAGGATAATAGGTGCTGTTGAGCTTTCAAAGGATATATCAAAGCATAAATATGAATATAGTAATGAGATTATAATGAATAGTGAATTGTTCAAGAGCAGGAATATTATAAATGAGTATTTAGGTCCCCATAAGGCTAGGTATACCTTGGAGGAGATAATATCTAATAATGATCAAATCAAGGAGCTTAAGCATATTGTGAAAAAAATTGCCATTGGGAGAGCCCCAGTATTTATATATGGTGAAACTGGTACGGGAAAGGAATTATTTGCTCATTCAATTCATAATGAAAGTGAGAGGGCAGGCAAACCCTTTGTTAGCCAAAATTGTGCTGCTATACCTGAAAATCTATTAGAAAGCATATTATTTGGGACAACAAAGGGAAGTTTTACCGGGGCGTATGATACTCCAGGACTTTTTGAACTAGCTGAAGGAGGAACATTATTCTTAGATGAAATTAATTCTATGCCCTTAAATCTGCAAGCTAAAATGCTGAGAGTTTTAGAAGATGGATATGTAAGGAGATTAGGAGATAGAAAAGAGAGGAAAATAGATGTTAGGATAATTACTGCATCCAACAACAATCCTCAAAGATGCTTAAGAGAAGGGAAATTAAGACATGATATATATTATAGATTGAGCGTATTGGTTATAGGTATTCCCCCATTAAGGGAAAGAAAGGACGATATAGAACTACTATTAAATTTTTTTGTGGATAAATATAATAAAATATTGAATAAAAATATAAATAAAGTATCAAAGGAAGTATATGATTTTCTTAAAGCCTATAAGTGGCCGGGAAACGTAAGGGAGCTAGAGCATGTTGTTGAATATGCAATGCATGTTGTATCACGGAATGAGAATATTATAGAAATGGAGCATGTTAATAATAAGATCAAGGAAATTATTAATATAAATGAGAAAGAAACAGAAACAGAACTTGACATACAACCATTAAATCAAGCTATATTAGAGGTTGAAAAGGATCTTATAGGTAAAGCTATAAATAAAACAAAGGGGAATGTTTCTGCTGCTGCAAGATTATTATGTATTCCAAGGCAAACTTTGCAAAGGAAAATTGATAAATACAATATAAAATAGAAAATTTAAAATTATTTAAAAATTTATAATGTTTTAAATAATTTTTATTATGAAATAGAATTTTGCTCAAAATATAACAATTAGTCACCGAAATATAACAAAAAAGCTAAAATGGTATAATTAAATGCCATTTTTTTTGTTTATTGTTATGATAATAACTAAATTATCCTTAGAAATCTTAGCTTTTAGGGGAATAAACAAGGTTTTTTAAGTAAATTTAATAAAAAAAATGGCATAGTAATTGCTCTATTGTTTAATAAGTCAATCATTATAAGTAGTGGAGGAGGGATTACTATGATCATTGGAGTTTTAAAAGAGATCAAACCTGGTGAATCTAGAGTTATTATGACTCCTACTGAAGTAGCAGAGCTTTGTGCCGATGGACACAAGGTATTAGTACAAAGTACAGCAGGAGAAAAGGCTGGATTTGACGACAAAGAGTATGTAGAGGCTGGTGCAGAGATAAAAGAAAAGATGGAAAGTATCTATTCTGAATGCGATTTGGTTGCAAAGGTAAAAGAAATTTTTCCAGAAGAATATGATTTACTAAGGGAAGGGCAGATAATATTTACATGTATTCATCCTGCAGCCAATAAAGAAGAAGTAGAAGCACTATTAGAAAAGAGAGTCATAGCATTTACTGCCGAAGATACCCACCGATATGGTTCACCAAATTGTGAGGTAGCAGGAAAGCTAGGGGCATTGATGGGGGTTTATCATTTATTAAGCATTAATGGTGGTAGTGGAAAGCTGGTTTGTCCAATAGGTGGAGCCCCAGGAGCAAATGTATTGGTAATTGGAGCAGGAATTGTGGGAAAAGGGGCAACGGAAATCATAGCGTCATTAGGGGCAAAGGTAATTCTGATGGATATAAATATAGGGGTTTTAAGACAATGTCACGAAATATTTCCTAAAAATGTGCATACTAGTATATCAAATCAATATAACATTAGAAGGCTTCTACCAAATATAGATATGGTGATAAACTGCGTGAAATGGCCCAAGCACAGAAAAGACCATCTTATAACAAGGGATATGTTAGGGCTAATGAGAAAAGGCTCAGTGATTGTAGATATAAGTGCCGATGTGGGAGGAGCTATTGAAACCTATAAGCCTACACATCATGACAATCCTACCTATGAAGTGGATGGAATAATTCATTACGGTGTTGATAATATACCTGGAGCTGCCCCACATACTACTTCAATTTCATATGCTGCATCGGTTATATCCCATATAAAATCTATTGCAAATAATGGAATAATTGAGGCCTGTAGGAGGGACGGGTATTTAAGAAGAAGTATGACAACATACAAGGGAATATTAACCCATGAAGAAACAAGTATAATACAAGGCAAACCCTTTAATACTTCAGAAGAAGTACTTGGCCTAGAAAGTTGTAAAAATTTAGATTCGGCTCCAAAAGCCACTTCTACAGTGGTTTAAAATAAATAAATATTGAGGAGGATTTTGAATGGAAATAGGAACACATCTTGGTATTATTTCAATTTTACCCGCAACTATAGCGATTATTTTGGCCTTCAAAACCAGAAACACTGTTTTTTCACTGGCAGTAGCTATTTTCATAGGTGTTTTAGCTTCAGGAAAAGGGCTAATGGCATTTCCGGCACTTCTAAAGACTTCCTTAGGTACAACAAGCTTTTCATGGATTTTATTACTTGAATTATTTATAGGTATTTTAATTGCATTTTTTCAAAGGACAGGTGCTATTCAAGGGTTTACAAGGATAATGGAAAATAAACAACTAAGCAGAGTTAAAATTCAATTAACAGCTTGGGTTATGGGTATGTTTGTATTCTTTAGTGATTATTTTAGTCCCTTATTTGTGGGTTCAACAATGCGAAGCCTTTCAGATAAAGCTAAGATATCAAGGGAAAAGCTTGCATATATTGCTGATTCAACCTCAGCTCCAGTAAGTGTTCTGGCACCTATTACCGGCTGGGCGGTATTTATTTCAGGACTATTAATTGGTATTGGGCCCGTGGAAGATGCAGCTCAAGCTATGATGATATTCACTAGGGCCGTACCATTTAACTTCTATGCCATAATTGCTGTTTTATTAGTTGGACTTTTGGCTTCCGGCATTATCCCAGAATTTGGGCCGATGAAAAAGGCAGAGAAAAGAGCTTTAGAAGAAGGCAAGGTACTGAGAGATGGAGCAGAACCATTAATAGGTGAGGAGTTGACGGATACACCACCCTATGAAGGTATCAAAACTAATGTATTTTTAAACTTCATATTCCCTGTTCTCATAGTTGTTACCATTGCCATAGGCACATTTATAACGATGAAATCTGCAAAAACCATGGAAGCTTTTCTTGCAGCAGCGGTTGTCTTAGGAATCATCATGAGGATTCAAGGAATACCATTTAATGATATTATGAAAACAGCTATGTCAGGAATGAAGGGAGTTATGCCCGCGATCATTATATTGGCCCTTTCCTATACTATTAACAGTCTAAGTAAAGAAATGGGGACCGCAAATTATATAATTTCCGTTACTCAAAACTGGTTAACTCCTAATCTTCTACCCTTTGTAACCTTTGTAATAGCTGCTTTGATATCCTTTTCAACCGGTACATCCTGGGGAACCTTTGCTATAATGATGCCTATAGCCGCACCACTTGCATTTGGTTTTGCTGGCAATGAAATCACTGTCTTGGTTCTAGCAACTGTTGCCGCTGTTGCAGGTGGAGGAGTGTTTGGGGATCACTGTTCACCACTTTCCGATACCACAATACTGGCTTCTACAGGGGCAGCTTCGGATCATATAGACCATGTAAAAACCCAAATTCCTTATGCCGGTGTAGCGGCAGGTTTAGCATCTATAATATATCTTATAATAGGATTCACCGTAGTCTAGTTTTATAAAAAATACTATAAATAAAAAGTTGTTCAGTAAAAGTGTCTGTTATTTAGCAGGCACTTTTTAGCTTTATATGGGAGAAGAGCTAGCATTAACTGCGATTAATATTGAAGGTTAAAAATATTGAGAAATTATTGACAAGTCAAAATAAATATGTTAGCATGTATTCGTAATTAACATTTCAAAAACGACGATGACGAATACAAGGAGGTTGTTATTTATGAATGGAACTCAAAGGATTAAAGCAATGCTTTCAGGAGAAAAGGTTGATAGACCAGGGATATCTGCTTGGAAACACTTCTATCTTGAGGATAGACATCCCGTAGATTTTGTTAAGAGAACCATGGAATTTCAAGATTCCAACGATTGGGATTTTATTAAGGTAATGTTTAATGGATATCTTATGCCAGAAGCTTTTGGAGCAGAAATAGAGTGGAGCAAAGATTCTGATACTTTTCCAACTATGATTAAACATCCACTTAATTGTCCCATAGATTTTGCCAATCTTACAGTACCCGATGTAACTAAAGGGGCTTTTAAACGTGAAGTTGAGGCAGTAGAAAAACTAGTAAAAAAATACAAAGGTAAGGTTCCTGTAATACCAACAATATTTACACCACTTACAGCAGCAGAAGAAATGTATTCGGGATGGCTTAATCCATATCCAACCATGGCAATGGTAGAACATTATCCCGAAGAATTACATAAGGGTTTAGAGGTAATATGCCAGACAATATTAAACTTCTTAGATGAACTTGTTAAAGTTGGTATAGATGGTATTTTCCTAGCTACACATCTATCATGTGGTACTCGTTTAACTAGGGAACAACATAAGGAGTTTACTACGGATTATGCCCTTAGAATATTAAATCATATCAAAGACAATACCTGGTTTAACATGTTGCATGTACATGGTATAGATGATTTATACATTAAAGAAATTAAAGATTATCCTGTACAAGCAGTAAACTGGGAGGATGTACAAAGTAATGTATCCCTAAAGGAAGCTAGAGAAATGATGCCAGATAAAATTCTTATTGCAGGCATAGAGCAGTGGGGAGATTTCTACGAAGAGGATAGACAAAAGTTAAAGGAACATTTAAAAATGAGATGTAAAAATGCAGTGGAACAAATAGGTAGGGATAAATTTATAATGGCTCCTGGTTGTTGTGTACCAACGGATGTTCCTGAATATAGACTTACTGTTTTTAAAGAAGCTTGTGAAGAATTCTTTGGAGAATTTGAAGGAAAGTAGGACAATACAATGGTGAATTTAGGAATTATAGGTTGTGGCAAAATTACTAAAATCAGACATGCTAAAGAATTATTTGAGTGTGAAAATGCTGGGGTTGCAGGATTTTATGATATATCAAAGGATAGAGCAAAAGAGTTAGTAGATGAATTTGGTGGAAAAGTTTATGATGACTATCAGGATATGCTAAGGGATCCAGAGGTCGATGGAGTAATAATATGTACACCTAATTCAACCCATGCACAGATGTCCATAGAGGCAATGCAGCAGGGTAAACACGTTTTAGTTGAAAAACCAATGGCAACCACATTAGAGGATAGTGAAAGAATAATAAAAGAAGCTGAAAAAAGTGACAAAATTATAATGGCAGCCCACAATCAAAGATTTACCTACGCCCACAGTAGAGCAAAGGAAATAATATCAAGGGGGGAAATGGGTAGAGTTCTATCCTTTAGATGTACACTTGCTCACCCCGGCCCAGAATACTTTAGTGTAGGTGGAGCAGGTACTTGGTATCTTGATAAAAAAGCTTCGGGATACGGATGTATTTCAGATTTAGGAATACATAGACTTGACATAATAATGTATGTTTTAGGAGAAAAAATATCTAAAATAAGTGGGTTTGCAAGGACTTTAGATAAGAAAAAAGAAGATGGCACATTGGCAGAGGTATATGACAATTCTGTTTCCATATTATCCATGGAGTCAGGAGCAATTGGTACATTAAATCTATCTTATACTAACTATGGGGATTGGGATAACTCCTTGGTTTTATACTGCGAAAAGGGTGTAATAAAAACACATTTCTATAATGATTGCGATATAGAAATAGTAATGAAGGATGGTAGAAGGATAAAGGAAAATCAACCACCCTATGTAGGAGAAAAACCAAATTCAAATATAATACGAAACTTTGTAAAAGCCATAGAAGACGGTGGAGAATCGCCGGTTTCTGCAAAGGATGCTTATATGGCCATGAAAGCGATCGTAGCAATAGATAAATCTGAGAAAACAAAACAATGTATAGAAATATGGGGATGATTATATGAAAAAACATAAAGTACTATTATTAGGTCTAGGATTTTGGGGTGGACATTGGATTGATATCATTACTAAGACTGAAAGAAGTGAATTGGTGGGTATAGCTGGTTCACAACAGGAAGTAAATAGTATATGTGAAAAATATTCATTGTCAAAGGACATTGGATATACAGACTACAAAGAGGCGATAGAAACCACAAAAGCGGATATAGCCATTATTGTATTACCCGCTGTATTACATTTTGATGCGGCAAAGCTTGCCATGGAAAAGGGCATAAACATAATAATGGAAAAACCCTTATCTATGAACATAGAAGAAGCTAAAAAATTGATAGATATAAAGAAAAAATGTGGAAATGTAAAGTTTATGGCATCGCAAAACTATAGGTGGAGACCCCACAATCAAACCATAAAAAAAGCTATACTACAGGGTATGATAGGTGATGTGGAAGACATGCTTGTAGAATTTAGAAAGCCCGAGGATTTACAGGGCTATAGAGCGGGATTAGATCAACCGTTGCTTAGGGATGTATCTATACATCATTTTGACTTAATGAGATTTTTTACAAACAGTAATTGTAAAGAAATTTATGCTTCAAGCAATAGGCCCACATGGTCAGAATTTGAAGGTAGACCAAATACTCAAGCTGTGATAACCATGGAAAAGGATATAAAGATTACATATAATGGTTCCTGGGCGAGCAGGGGTAATCACACATCTTGGGATGGCAATTTTACCATCACTGGGAGTAAGGGTGTACTCACACTTGACGCCAATGATGAAGTGAAGTTCTATGAATTTAAATCAAATGGTGAAGATGTATTGCAATCAAAAAAGGAATGTGGAAAGAAACTTGAACATGTAGATATGGAATTTACAGAAATAGAGTATGGATTTAATAAGTTTATGGATTGCATAGAGAAGGATGCTATTCCAGAAACGACATTAGAAGATAACTACAAGAGTTTTGCCATGGTATGTGGGGCTCTTGAGTCAGTAGAAACAAATAAAGTAATAAAATACTAAAAAAATAGGGGGAAGTATATTATGGCTCCAATATATGCAGCAACAATTGTTCTTTTGTTATTTGCGATCGGAGAGTGGGTATCCTTTAAGACAAAGGCAGGATTATCTTCCATATTAGTGACATCTATTCTATTAATAGTAGGTTTTTGGGTAGGACTTCCAAAGGATATTCTTGTTATAACAGGGTTTGGAAAAGCAGCGGCTACACTTTATAGTGTAACCATGGTTAATATGGCGACAATGGTAGATTTAGAAGAAATAAAAAAGCAGTGGAAAACTTTTATTATAGGATTTATAGCCGTATGTTTCATTGTGGCATTTATAGTATTTATAGGACCTTTAGTAATAGATAAAGATCTTGCAATAGCAGGTGCCCCAGTAGTGGCAGGAGGTATGCCAGCATTTATAGTAATTAAAGAAGCTGCTATAAAAGCTGGATTTGATAAGGCAGCAATATTTGGATTGCTTATATTACTTACACAAACACTTATAGGAGTTCCTATTTCGTCTTTCTTACTTAAAAAACAAGCTAGACAATTCGTGAGTACAGGAGAATGGAAAACCTTTGCTAAGGAGAATGCAGAAAATAATAGGATTGAAAAGAAAAAATTATTTAAGCCGATGCCTAAAGATATGCAAAAACCAGTGGTTTTACTTGCAAAGGGAGCAATAGTAGCAGCTATTGCACAATATATATCCCATCTTACAGGTGGATTCTTAAATGGTATGATGTTAGCCCTTATAATCGGTATAATAGCTTTCCAACTAGGGTTTATTGAGAAAGAATTTTTTCAAAAGTCTAATGGATTCGGACTTATGATGTTTATGGTACTTGTATATTGCTTTGGTATGCTACCTCAAGTTACACCAGAGATATTACTTTCCCTAGTAATTCCTTGGGTAGTAGCATTTGGTCTTGGTCTAGTGGGTATATTTATTTCTTCACTTATCACAAGTAAGCTTGTAAAGATGCCGCTTAACATGACTGTAGTTATTGGACTTACAGCTCTTTATGGCTTCCCAGGAACATATATAGTTTCTAATGAAGTAGCTACAGCAATTGGTGAAACAGATGAAGAAAAGCAAGCACTATTAGATTACTTCTTGCCAAAGATGCTTATTGCAGGTTTTGCTACCATGACAATATCATCGGTATTAATAGTTGGATTCGTAGCTAATATGTTCTAGGGAGAGATAATATGTATGATATAAAATTAATAGATAAAAAGGTGAAGGAAGTATTGTCTTTAGTTTTAGATGCTAAAAGATATTTCCATATGAATCCAGAACTTGGATTTGAAGAATATAAAACCAGTCAATATATATAT
Source organism: Maledivibacter sp. (assembly GCA_025210375.1). Taxonomy (NCBI): domain Bacteria; kingdom Bacillati; phylum Bacillota; class Clostridia; order Peptostreptococcales; family Caminicellaceae; genus Maledivibacter; species Maledivibacter sp. The sequence goes on from JAOASB010000054.1 coordinate 46,811, forward strand.
GATGCATTGAAGAGTTTTAAAGGCATTGATGAAGTTGATAAAGTGGCTCAAACGGGAGTATTGGCCGTAATTAAAACCGGTAGGGAGGGCAAAACCGTAGCATTTAGAGCGGATATAGATGCATTACCTATCAAGGAGCTTAATGAAGGTGAATACATATCTAAAGTCGATGGAGTAATGCACGCCTGTGGTCACGACGGTCACGCAGCCATGCTCTTGGGTGCAGCAAAAATTTTATCGGAGATAAAGGATACTCTTTGTGGAGAAATAAGGCTATTATTTCAGCCATCCGAGGAAAAAGCACCTGGAGGAGCTAAGGCTATGATAGAAGAAGGAGTGCTTGATGGGGTAGACTATATCTTTGGGGCACATTTAGATGCACTTACTCCACCGGGTTCCCTGGGAATAAAACCAGGATCGATAATGGCTAATTCAGGAAGTTTCAAAGCAAAGATCATTGGGGATGGAGGACATGCAGCCTTCCCACATCAGTCCATAGATACTGTATATACGGCTTCACAAATAGTAACAGCACTTCAAGGCATAATACCAAGAAATATTAATGCATTTAATAGGGCTGTACTGACCACAACAATATTCAAGGGCAGCGATGCTAACAATATAATACCTAAAACCGTAGAAATAGGCGGTACAATAAGAATATTGGATCCGGAATGTGAAGACACATTAAAAAGTAGAATAGAAGATGTCATAGGGGGTATTTGTAAGATGAATGGAGCGTCCTATGAGCTTGAACTCGATATGGGATATCCTATCCTCTATAATGATATAGAACTATCGAATAAAATCAAAGAAATATTCACAGACATTACGTGGGAGGATAATGTATATGAAGATTCTGCCGTAATGGGTGGAGAAGATTTTGCAAGATACTTGCAATGTGTTAGGGGATGCTTCTACAAAGTTGGAGGAAGAAAAGAAAAGCCAGATGGTAAAGTATATCCCCATCATAATTCAAAATTTGAAATAAATGATTCAGCCTATGAGAATGGGGTTCGTAGTTGTGTAGCTATAATATCAAGTGCATTAAATGATTTTAAATAAAATTAAAGAATGATAAATAGAATAATTATAGACTGCTAAAATTTCAGCAGTCTATAATTTTCTATGTGAATATCTAATAAATTTTAAAAAGTGTATATATATGGTATAATCGAAATGAAATGGGGGGTTGAATATGGCAAGGTCAATATTATCAATAAACAAAGCAATCAAATTACTAACTTATATTTCTGAGAAGGGGAATAGTTGCTCACTTGCCGATATCAGCAAAGATTTGGATATGCCTAAAAGTACACTTTTTGGCATATTGGCATCCTTGGAAGAAAATGATATGATCAAAAAACGTGATATGGATAACAAATATTCCTTGGGATTAAAAACCTACAAATTAGGTAAGATATATGAAAGGGATTTTGATATGAAAAATTTTGTCAGACCCTATCTTGAAGGTATATCTAAGAAATATAATGAATCGGGGCATCTAGCAGTACTATTGAATAATCAAGCATTATATATCGATTTGGTAGAATCATCCCATTCCATACGTAATGCGGCAATACCAGGGCAAACCGATGAATTGTATTGTACATCTGTGGGTAGGATAATACTAGCTGCAATGGAGAATAAAGATATAGAAGAGTATCTGGAAAATATAGAATTAAAACCTAGAACCACCAATACAATAGTGGATAAGGAAAGTTTATTGCAAGAAATAGATAATATAAGAAAGACCAATTTATCCTACGAATTTCAAGAATATGAGATAGGCTTAATATGTATATCTACCTCGATCATGAATAGCAATGATGAGTTTCTAGCAACCATAGGGTTAAGTCTACCGATAATAAGATCTAATGAGGATGTGTTAGATAATATAGGCAAGGATTTATTAGAAATAAAGGCTTCAATAGAAAAAGCAATATGATATAGGGAGTTTAGGGCATGTATAAATTAAAGTTTGCTATAATTTAGTATAATGTCTAAAATGGTGTAAATCAGTGGATTTACACCATTTTAACGCCTACTTCAGCTATGACTCTAAATGATTCTCTTGATAACAAGGTCACCCTGTAAGCATTGTAAATCCTCGGCTATTGATGGACATTTAGCTTTTAATAAGAAGAAAATTTCCTTAGATGTTAATTCGCTTAAGGTTTCATAATTAGCTTGGCCCTTTGCAATGATAAGGTCAGCTTCATCAAATTCTTTTTTAAATTCCCCTGAGCAGAGGTCTAAAATCGTTCCTTGGGCATCGGAGCCGTTATCTATAACCCTCACTAGATCTATCATTCCCACTTCAACTGCATCCTCCATTGTAGCATCATTTACAATTGGTTCTCCTTTCACCACATAGGTAATCTTTTCTTTAGGAAGCTCATTTATCAAGAGTTTATCAAATACTATTTCTCCAGAATTATCTGCTATAAATAATATCTTACTTGCCCTATGAACTGCTTCCACAAGCTCAGGGGTCATATTATGTTCAATCTCTGTTTTCACACATTCTTCGATAGATGCCCTAACTTCTTCCTCTTCGATTAATGCAGATACACCAAAGTCTATAATATTACCTGCTATGGAAAGTCTGCATGCAGTATCCACTGGAGACCTACTGTTTTTGATTAAATCATGCAGGTTAAAGTCATGGCAAATCTGAGCCGCTACTTCATTATACTTGACCTTCAAACTTTTGTAGGGGTCATCATTACCAGAAACTTCTTTAATATATCTATGAACTATTCTTGCAAAATAGGGAGCAGTTTCAGAAAAGTTAAGCTGGCTGACTTCCTTCAGTGATTTTTTAATAATATCCTGCTGCATTGCTATATCATCTGTAACCATCCTTGCAGCTTCAATGGATTGTCTAATCAAACAAGGTACGCATTCAAAAGCTATTTTCATTTTTATCCTCCAATCAAAATAATCACATAGTTGATATAATGTTTTATAGTAAAACCAGTATGTATAAATAAAATATCTATATCGTCAATATAATGATGATAACATAGTTTTGATATAATTTGGAAAATAGTTTTGGCTAAATTAAAATTTATAGAAGTTAGCTGGGTAGAAGCATTTATTTAGAAGCTTATAGGATTGTAAACCTAAAAAACTCTCAGATTATCATAATTTTTTATGAAATCTAACCATTTGGTTAGATTTCATCTTTTTTGTAGAATATCATGATATACTGTCGACGATTGAAATAATATGTATTTATAGAGATATGGGTGTAGCTTTACAAAAAATTTTGAAGCTCTAAAGGAGAACATAGTAGAAGGAGGAGACTATGAGAAGGTATAGCATAACAGCAAAGAGATGGTTTATAGCTATAATTTTAGTTGTATGCATGTTATTCAATGTAGCATATGCAAATAGTGATGAAATTGCCGTGATTGAGGAAAATGTAGATGAGGGAGATACGCCTGATCCCGTGGAGACTGATTTTATAAAATACATAGAAGGGGACTGGAATATCAATAGGATCGATATAGATAGCGATGGTAATATCTATATTATCTATGACAGCAAGCACTGTATAAAGAAAATCTCTAGGGACAAATCCGAGACCATCTTTGGTGACGGGGATACATCAAGTGATGCTGATGGTAAATTCAATAATCCTACAGACATATGTATACATGAAGAAGATGGAACAGAGTATCTATATGTATCGGATACGGGAAATGATAGGATACAAAAGCTTGATTTAGATGGAAACTTTATTGAAAAAATTGAACATGGTTTTAACAGCCCTACAGATATAGGGCTAAGTAATGATAATAAGCTTTATATTTTAGATTCAAATTATGTTAATGATGGATATGTGAGGGTATTAGACCAATCAACAAATACTTGGTCGGATATTAAGAATCCTATACATCAAGAGGATCATAAACCTATAAGGCTGGAAGCAAGTAAAAATGGAGATTTTTATATTGGTTTTCGTAGCCACAGTTCTAGTAGCTATAGAACTATAGCAGTATATGGAGGAAAGGATAGTATATTCTATTTATCTGAACAAGATAATTCTATAATACATATAGGTAAAGAAGGATGGAGTTATAAAAGAAATAAAGCAGACAATACAGCCGACGACACAAGGCTATCATATCCACGAGCATTGGCAGAGGATAAGGATGGAAATATATTAGTAGCCGATGGCACAAAAATCAAGATATTAGATACTATTCCACCTAAAATAACAATAGAGCCAAATGGAAGTGATGAAGCAAAACCCACCCACAAAGTTCGTATATCAATATCCGATGGGGGTTATAGTGGTTTACCAGAGTTTTTAGGTGAAGATGAAGGTTTTAGATATAGATGGAAATGTCCTGATCAAATAGATCAACCACTTACTAAAACTACAGGACAGGTTTTAAAGCTAGATAAAAATAATACAGAAATAGAAATATCATCAGATGATGGTAATGTAACCTCAGGGACCTGTTATATAGAAGTATTGATATGGGACAAAGCAGGTAATGAAACTCCCATGCTTTCTAATGGCTTTGAATTTGATATAGATAGAGAGGGGCCTGTTGTTTCTTTTGGTGAAATTGATGATCTCGTTAAGACTAAGGATACTATTATTACTATGAGTTTTACAGACGATAATGCTATAGATATGAGTACACTTCAATATGTGCTGTTAAAGTATAAAAATGCAGATGGTTCTTTGACAAACTCAAAACCTCCTAAAGATTTAAATGATTGGTCTCATCTTACAGGATATACTGAATCAACAGTTAATGTATCTTTGGATAAATTATTGAAAGGAAATTTTATGGATTTGGAAAGTTCTAATGGCTTAGAAGATGGTAGATATGCATTATTGATTAATATAAAGGATGAATTTGATAATTCAAGTGAGATAGAAAATTCATATGTTTTTATGAATATTCAATTAAGCTATTTCCCAATAAAAATCCAATCAACGCCTAGTCCAGAATCATACATGGAAAAATACGATATAAAAATTAGTACCGAAGGCAAAGCAACCTTTATACAATGGACGGATAGTGAAGTTCAGCCCGATGAAACAGATGAAAATTGGGTGGCTATAGATGGATTAGCCACTCAATATGAAAGTACATCGTCGTGGAATATATGGACTATGAAGGATGTCAAAAAAGATAGTGGAACCCATTATCTCCATGTAAAAAGTATAGATAAGGATGGTCTGCCCCAGTACTTATGGAAGAAATTTTTATACGACAACGAAGAAGCGGGAATTAACTTTATACCGGACATACAAGCCCATCCTGAGAAAAGTATATCTATACAGGTTAAAGCCACGGATAATATACCAAATGCTACTCCAGAGCTTAAGGGTTTGTGGGTAAAAAGGCCGGATTTAACTGCAGATGATATAAATGATAGTGTGGATGCTATTGCGGATTATATTAAGCCTGATTATTGGTTTGAGATAAAGGACGGAGGAACACCTGATATAAACGGCTATGCCTATAGTAACGAATTACCAGACATCGATGATAACGCAACCCATACATTAAAAATATCCGAAGGCCAAGGAAAAAATCCACCCGACGGAGAATATCAGTTTCTAGCCTATGTCAAGGATAATGGTGATCATGAAACCTTTAAGCTTTCAAGTATATTTATCCTTGATAATACTGCACCTACTGGCACTGTAGCTATAGGAGCTGTCAATAGTGTGGATAAAACAGTGGCTATGGCTTTAACTCCAACAGATAATTACTCACAAAGGGACAGTATGTATTATCAATTTTCCAAAGATGGAACTACGTGGAATGGACAATGGCTACCTGTAAAGGATGGTTTTAAATATCCCCTTCCGAGCAATTCCATTGAGCAGGATATTACTATCTATTTAAAATACAAGGATGAAGCAGGGAATGAAAGTGAAGTAGTAAGTGATACTAAAACAGTTACCTATGAAGAGGGAGATATTGAAGCTTGGATAGAATACGACCATAGCTTGGATACACCCACAAAGGATTCTGTGATAGCCGAGATTAAATGGAAGGGTAATGCTCAAATAAAAAATAACGGAGGAAGCAGTCTTTATACATTTGTCGAAAACGGTAGCTTTGATTTCGAGATATCAGACAGCAAAAACAAAATTCATACCGTTAGAGCCCAGGTTTACAACATAGATAGAGAAGCTTTACTGCCCCATATAAGCTACTCAACAACAGCTTTAACCAATGAATCCCTTATACTTACCCTAAAGCCTAAGGAAGCAGTAACCATTACAAACTCAGATATCACACCCTCCATGGATGGTGACAACTACATATATACCATAGACAACAATGGAACCTACACCTTTGATGTTGAAGATACCATAGGAAACACAGCCTCCTTTGATGCCAACATCGATTATATAGATAAGACACCACCTACTATAGGGGTGAATATTAGCAATGAAGACCTGACTAATCATCCTGTAACCGTAGAAATCTTTGAAGAAAATGGGGAAGAAATTATGGTTTTAAATAATGCAGGTAATCTTAAAAGAAGATTTGAGAAAAATGAAAGCTTTACCTTTAAAGTACAGGATTTAGCAGGCAATTTAGTAGAAAAGACAGTGGATATAGACAATATCGATAGAACTCCACCAAAGGGTGTGATAACTTATTCTGCTGAGGAGCTTACTAAGGACCCAATTGTAGCTACAATCAAGTCCGCTGATAGTGACACCATAAATATATTAAATAATAGAAAAAATAATACAGTTGAGTTCAAGGATAACGGAAGCTTTAGCTTCCATATATCCGATGAAGCTGGCAATACAGCCTATGTAAAGGCCAGTGTAAGCAATATAGATAAAGAGCCACCTAACATAGTATTTAATGATAGAGAATCCTTAATTTTTACTAAGGATGAGGTTATATCAGATAGTGACTTTAAAGATTATGTGGTAACTGACAATATGAGTCAAAAGGCAGATATTGGGGTGTCCATAGACAAGGGTAGCTTTGATATCTCAACAGCAGGAGAATATGATATTACCTATACTTTAACCGATGAAGCAGGCAATAGTAAAGAGGTAGTAAGAAAAGCTATAGTCATAGATCAAGGAGCTGTAAGGACCTTTGTTAATGGCATGGCTTTAAATGAAGATAATACAGTGGTTACTAATAAGGATAGTATTAATCTAGATGTCTACAATCATCAAGGCGCTTACACCATAAAGTGGTATTATGGTAAACTGCCTCAGAATCAAATGAAAACAAAGGGAAATAGGATAGATGGTAATAGGATTCCCTTAGTGTCAGTTGATAAAGATCAGTACAATGAGCTTCATGAGCTGTATTATGATGAATTTAAAGAGGATTTTGAAAAATACTTTAAAGATGAATATACCTTTAAATACAAGGGTTGGGTAACAATTTACCTACAGGATCAAGAGAGAAATACCAAGCTCATTTATGTATATGTATTATAATCCTAGAACTTTAAAAGGAGAAAAGAAAAACTGGGGGACCTATTATGAAAAAAAAGCTTTTGAAAATTGTCACATATATTATGGCTTTCGCTACTTTGATGCTTCAGATAAGTACGCCTATCGCCTATGCATTAGAGGATGATGGAAAAATATATGAAGCTGCTAATAATTTTATAAAATTCCATGTTAATAAGGAAAATGGTAGGTTTACTATAAGAACTAATAATGGAGATCCTTATAAAGGTAAAAAGGATGCCAATAAAGATCTACTCTTTGAAGATGAGTATCCCGATACATCCTTTACAACCTTTAAAATAGATGGAAAGGACTATATCTATGGTAATTCCTATGGATTTCTAGGTCTAGCTGGTAAAGCCTTTACAACAGATGTTAAAGGGACAATAAGTGAATCCATATGGAATATAAATGAACTGGAAATAAAGCAAATATTGACTATCAATAATAATCCAGATGATTTAAAAGCTGGAAGAGTTAAGATATCCTATGAAGTAACTAATAAAGGACAAAATTCCAAGAACGTAGGGTCAAGAATACTCTTGGACACAAAGATTGGAAATGATGATGGGACGGATATCATATGTGACTTTACCCAGTATTCTAAGGAAAAAGAGCTTACTGGGGATAAGATACCTACCATCTGGAGAAGTGAGGATGATAAAAGTATCGTAGAGGCCTTTGGCTTTATTAGCGGCTGGGGGAATACTAAACCTGATAAAATGATTATTGGACACTATGAAGGCTTGTCTAATACTAAATGGGATTATAAAGTAAATGAAGGTTTAGACTTTACTAGCAACAATAATAAATACGGTGGAGGAGACAGTGCAGTTGCTTTTTATTGGGAGAATGTCACCGTTGCAGCAGGAGAAACCAAGGTATTTGAAACCTATTATGGACTTGGAGAATTTTTAGAAAAGCATGAAGGCTTGGAATTCCCATTTTCAATTTCTGCACCGAATAAGCTTACAGTAAATAGCAGTAAAACTGGCTATGAGGAAGAGGTTTTTGATATAACCTGCACCCTAGACAATAATACTATGAAGGAATATACCGATGTAGTTCTAAATTTAGTTATACCCGAGGATAGTGGATTAAGCTTAGTTGATGGTGAAAAAAGTGAAAAAATTATACAAAAGTTAGAAGGATATGAGAAAAAAGAAATTAGATTTAGGTTGAAGCCAAAAGCCAAAGATCATATGCAGGTATTCAATTATAGACTAGAGGTTCAGGCATACGGAATGGAAACCCCTAAATATATAAAAAAAGCCATTATAGCACCGGGATTAAAATGGGAAATGCCAAAGGTACATTTCAAAAGTGTAGCACCAAGAACTATTTATATGGAGGGTTCTAGAAATTTTACCATACAGGGAGAAGGACTTAGTGCCTTAGCTAATAAAGACGAATGGTATATGGTTCTAGTAGGCAAATATTCTTCAAAAAATTATTCCATCAGTAATGATTGCATAAAGGTTAGTGAAGATTCTATCAATGTTAGTCTTTCAAAAGAAGAAGAACCTATACCTGTAGGGGTATATAGTATTGCTTTATATTCAAGGGAATTGAATGGAAAGGATATTATTCTACCCTACGAGCTAAAGGTATCGAATGACATTAAATATAGACTTGAAGAATACGGAATATTAAGCATTGTGAAAACCGTGCCAGTATCTGGGGTTAGTGGAGCAAAGGATTTTATTTATAATGTTGAATTGTTTGAAAGTGAAGATGAATTAAAGGTTTTTAAAGACAATATAAAAAAACAAAATGAAAGTGCAAAGAATTTATACGAAAAAGGTAACGAAACAGAATTTAAACAGCTTTTAGTCACTGTTAGAGGTAAAGTATCAGAATATAAAAATGGGGGAGAAAGAAAGTTTTATATAGCTTCCGATGGTAAAGAAGATATCAATATCAATGAGGGCATTAGGTATGTAGGGGATGATCTCTGCATCATAGAAAAAGATCAAAAGAATGTAAAGATTACGGGATACGGTGTGCTAGGATTAGTTGGGAATTTTGATTTTTGGAAATGGGGCTTTGATATAGACCTTGAGAATGGCGAAGATTATTCATTGAATGCCCTAAGCTCAGAGGATATTGAGCAGTATTTCAATCAAAATGATGCAAACAAGAAAGAACTGGTAGATGAGAATATAGAATATCTTTACATGAGAGATAAGATATCAGATGCCCAAGAAGATGTATTGATTCAATTTTTAGGTGGAGGCACGGTGATTAATAGAATCTTCGGATTCCATGTACAAATTAATGATGCTGTATTAAAGGAAGAAGGCGTTTCCTTTGGAGGAATTATGGCACTTAGTTTTCTATCTAGGAGTGGCGATGATCTCAAGGAACGGAAATTTGATAATTCTATAGAGGTGGAAGAAGCTTTATTTGAAAAAAATAGTTCTAAAAAAACTGTTTTTAAAGGCATAAATGCAGCCGGTAATGTTAGTCTGCCTAGCGACGCTTTCTCTGGTATTTTGAGTAATGGAAGCGTAGCATCGGTTACCATTAATAGTATAGATAAGGTATATGGATTAGATTTTGATGCAAATATTAAGATTATTGAGCTTTCTGGACATATCAGTATTGCTTTTACACCTAAAAATAAACCTGTATTAGATGATTTAGAGCTGATGCTGGCAACTCCTGATATAAAGCTTGGACCATATATAACTATAACTAGTCTAGGCGGTGGTATAAACAATCTTTATACTGTTTTAACAGAGGATGGTAAAACAGGGCCCCCACTTACTATAATGGCAGCGGCAGGTTTTAACCTAATAAAAAATGATATCTTTGAGGGTATGCTTAGATCAGAGTTTACAAAATATGGAGTGAAATTTAATGGTTCCCTAGAATTGGTTCCAATAAATGCGGAGGTATTGAAAGAAGCTTGGTTCGAGCTTAGATGGGCAGAGCCAATGTATATTAGTGCCGGTGCAGAGATAGACCTTAAGCAGGTAGTAGTAGCAGATTTATCCCTTTATATATCGGGAAAGCACTTTGAAGGAAGTGCCAATGGAGAAGTTAATGTACCTAGTGATTGGCCTATTATTGGTGGCAGGGAATTAGCTAATGTAGACCTAGGGGTAAGTTCAAAGAAGCTATGGGCGGCAATATGCATTGATTTGGGATTGGTGGATCCTAAGGTAGGATTTTCATATAAATGGAAGAATCATGATTTTGATGTACATGCTAAGTGGACCATGCTAGATGGTAACGATGGAGAACCAGAAAACTATGTATATAAAGAAATTATAGACATGGGAGCAGGTCAAGATGATATGACACTATATGTGGGAACTAATATGAAAAAATTAGGAGGCTCCCATGAATCTGTCATGTATGCATCCTTAGATAACGATTTTATAGAGCCTAATGTTTATGCTTTGGCTGACGATACACAGCATTATTTTAATGCTTACAATCAAGATATGGCAGTATTTGAAATAGGATATAAAGGCGAAGTACCGACCTTTGAGCTGTTTGACCCTACTGGTAAAAAGGAAGTACTACAACAAGGAGCAGACAAGGCTTACCTAGTACAAGCTAATCCAAATGGCATTGGTGGAAAGGTTTATATATTTGTTGAAAAGCCTGTGGATGGAACATGGAAGCTTAAGGTCAGTGAAGCTGTACAATCAGTGTTTTATAACCTAGAGACCCCTCCATCTCTTACAAGTGTACAAGCTAGTAAGAGTGGTGAAGATGTAAGGGTTCAATGGGCGGCTGCTAATAGTGAAGGAAGCTTCATGGATATATTTATAGCTAAGGATAAAGATGAGGCAGGTATATTGATAGCATCAGATATAGAAGGAAGTGACAATGGCACCTATACATTTGATATACCTTCTGGAATAACAGCAGATGATTATTATGTAAAAGTGGTTATAAAAGAGGGTGAATTTGGGTATCAAAGCATGTATATAGAGGATGCTATATATTTAGTGGATAATGATGCTCCTAGAACGGTTACTAATGGGAAATTATCACATGGAGGAAATGGAACCTTAGTAGTAGACTATAAAGAAGTATCGGATAGAAATGTACAGGGATATTATGTAGAACTACTAGATGACTTAGGTAAAAAAGTAGATAAAATAGGAAGAGCCTTTGTTGAGCAGGGAAATAAAAAGGAAATAGTTATAGGGGGAAGCTATGAAGCTGTTATGCCTGTTATGACCGATGAAGGTAAACCAAAACTAGACACCGATGGTAATCCCATAACTGAAAAAGTTGAGATTGATCTGCCAAGGGGTGAAAGCTATAAAGCAGCTATAACTACAGTTAGCGAAGAAAATGGTAAGGTTCACTATAGTCCTGTGGTTTATACTAATGAAGTGTTTCTAAATGAGCCTAATCCTCCACAGGTAGAAGTCAAGCTGCTAAATGCTGCTACCGATGGGGAAGATGATAGAGGCGGAGATATAAAGGTTATTAAGGATTCTATTGCTAAAATTCATTTAAAGGTAGACCAAGAGGTTGCTACAATTGTAATGGTAAATGGGGTTAAGCATAGTACATTAAAGGAAAATAATACTGTTATGGATGTACCATTAAAGGATGGAGAGAATGAAGTTAAATTCATATGTGAGAATGAAGGTTTAGACAGAACCACAGAGGAAATGATTTTCAAGGTAGATTCAAAAGCACCTATATTAAAGATAGGTGAAATAAAAGAGCAAAACAATCAAGTGATTGTTAGTGGGTTTACAGAACCAGATGGGGATTTAAGAATAAATGGACAAACAGCTGTTATAGGGGATGCGGGCAATTTCAATCATACTTTATCAATGGATAACAAGCTGATAAAGTCTGTTAGGATAGAGTCTACAGATGATGCCAATAATAAGTCTGTCTATGAAACAGAGGTGCAAAATGAGTCAATTGGAAAAATTGAAAGTGTCCGTATTAATCCTAGTCTAAAGGCTATAAAGCAGGGAAGCTCCTATGAATTTCAGCTTATGACGAGGGATAGTAGTGGAAAAGAAGTAATTATTAATGACAGTTTGGTTGATTGGTCATTATTAGAAGGAAATGAATTTGGTGAGCTAACAAATGAAGGAGTATTAAAGGCAGATAATGAAGGGCAAATAGTAATACAAGCTAAATATCTTATTACTAGTGATTATGCCCTTGAGGATGCTTTAGTATTAGACATAACTAAAGATGGGGCTATTTTACCTAACCAGTCAGGAGGAGAAGACAATAACCAGACTGGATCAGAGGATAATAACAATACTGGAGGAAATAGTAGTGGCAGCAGCCACAGTAAGAAAAGTAAAAATAAGCTAAAGCAGCTAGAGGATATATTAAATGATGTAATAGCAAGAGAGAATAATTTAATTCCTGTAATTACTGAGGGGATAAAAGCGAGTGAGGTAGTTAGTTTGAAGGCCGATGATCTTGTTGTAACCTTGGATAAAGGAACCCTATCGGAAGAAGATAATATGCTTTTAATTGCAAAGCTGCAAAACCCAAAAGAATATATGGACAATCTGTCAAAGGATCAATTTGTAACAGATATATATGAAATACAATTAGCAAAATCAAATCACAATCTAAAAAAGCCAGTTAAGCTAAGCTTTAAAGTTGATAGGAGTAAGGCAAATGATGGCCTAGCTATATACTTCTATAATGAAGAGTATGATAGCTGGGAGTATATAGGAGGTAATATATCAGGAGATGAAATCACTGTAGAGGTCCAGCATTTTAGCAAGTATGCAGTGATTAACAATGAATCTGTTTCATCTATGGTAGATATAAAAAATAGATGGTCAGAGGATGCTGTTAAAAAATTGACATCTTTAAGGATTGTAAATGGATTAGAAAAGGATGGTATTAAATATTTTGAGCCAAAACGATCTATCAGCAGATTAGAGCTGGCAGCTATGGTAACTCGAGTAATGAAGGATATGAAAATAAAGAAGAAGGATAATCCGCCATTTGTAGATTGGAATTCAATAGCAGACTGGGGTAAGGATTATGCTAGGGCAGCATATAATAATGGTTGGATTAAAGGAAGAGATACTGAAGAGCAAGGGCTTTTATTTGCGGGAGATGAAAAGGCTACTAGAGCAGAAGTTGCAACTGTTATAGGAAGACTTCTTAAGGATGAAAGCTCCAAGAGCGTTACTTTTACAGATAATAAAGAAATGCCTTCTTGGGCGAAGCCATATATAGATAGATTAGTTAAATCAGATATTTTATCGGGATATCCCGATGGTACCTTTAGACCAAATCAGGCTATTACTAGGGAAGAAGTGGCAAAAATCCTTTCTAATTATATAGAAAGGATTGTGAACAAATCGAAATAGGAGATAGGGGACTATTGGTATAGATAAATAAAGAGTGCGTAATTAAAACTGCACTTTAACCGTTAACCATAAATTCATATAACCAATACTATTAATCAGTTGATCTATAAAACTTGGGAATTTGTCAAGAAAGGAATTGTCCGTGGGTTCCATTCTTGACAGATTCCCTTTGAATTTGTGGAGAATTATGCAAAAAAACAAAGGAAAATGTAAAATTATGTAGAATATATACAGTTAATAAATGTTATAAAATTCACTTTATGGTAACATTTATTATTAGAGATTATAGAATATTTTCAAGGAGGGAAAACCAATGAAAAAGAAAGTAAAAGCAATAAGAAAGACATCAATAAAGAAAAGACTTCTTACGGTTCCGCTCATTGTAATATTTTTAGGTATTGTAAGTATAGGATTTATATCTTCGTGGTCTATTAGGCATAGTTTATTAAATCAGATGAGACAAGATGGATTAGCTCTTGCTAATAATGTGGTAAGGCAGATAGAAGATAATACCATGTCTTTAAAAACCATTGATAAAATGCTAGAAGATAAAATAAGATCAGCAGGTAAGGTTGTCATTGCAAATAGAGATCGTTTAAGTAGCGATTATTTGAAAAATATACTAAAGGATTTAGATGTAAATGAATTATATTGGTATACCCCTGAAGGAGAAATTATTTATTCAACCATTGATGGATATTTAGGCTGGGTTCCACCGAAAGGACATCCATTATATGATTTTAAATTGAGTAGTGAACAAGAATTGATGGAGGACATAAGAGAGGATGCAGAGTTTGGTAGTTTGGTTAAATATGGTGCGTTAAAAACTACAGATGGTTATTTGGTTCAGATTGGGATAAAAGCTGATGAAGTTCAAAAATTAACAAAAAAATTTAGCTATCAAAAATTAATGGAAGAATTAGCAACACAGAAAAGTGCTGTTTATGTTACTGTTATTGATACGAACAAAAGGGTTATTGCACATAATAATAAGGATAGAATTGGGATGGAAATTGAAGATCGAAATGTTGTAAAAGCCATAGAAAATAAAGAATCATATGCCTTCGAATATTTTTATACCGCAGAAAATAGAAATGTTTATAATGTAACCATTCCTATTTTTTCCGATGAAGAACATATCGGTTCTTTAAATATTGGATTATGCATGGAAGGTGTTCGTGCTGCAATCAATAATAATATTAGAACGATTACCATATCTGGAATTATTACTTTTATTATCCTTGCATTGTTGTTAGGTAGCTTATCAAAGGATACGATTAAAGTTATTAATAAGCTGAAAGAAAGTTTAGGAATTTTGTCATTAGGAGACTTTACAAAAGAAATACCTAGTGAGTTATTAGAAAAGACTAATGAATTTGGAGAAATATCTAATGATCTAGATAGCATGAAAAAATCTATTAAAGCAATTATTAGGAATATAGGAGATGCTTCTGAGCAAGTAGCTGCATCTTCAGAACAATTAGAATCAACTAGTCATCAAGTATCTATTGCAGCAAATGAAGTGGCAACAACAACAGAAGAGATTGCAAAAGGGGCTGATGATCAAGCGAAGCAAACAGAAAATGGAGCTAGGAGCATAGCTATGCTAGGAAATATTATTGAAGAGAATCAGCAAATGATGGAAAAATTGAATATTGCAACTAAAGAAGTAGATGAATATAAAAATAAAGGAATAGACACGCTGAATGATTTAGTAGGGAAAACCAATGAAACCCTCAAAGTTACTGGAAAAGTACGAGAAGTAATCAGTGATACAAATAAAAGTGCAGAGAAAATAGAAAATGCTAGTCACATGATTAAAAATATTGCAGATCAGACCAATTTATTAGCTTTAAATGCAGCTATTGAAGCAGCTAGAGCCGGAGAAGCAGGGAGAGGCTTTGCAGTAGTAGCCGATGAAATCAGAAAACTTGCAGAACAGTCTACAAACTTTACAGATGAAATAGAGACTGTCATTCAAAATCTGGGTCAAAAAACAGAAAAAGCTGTTGTAGCAATGGAAGAGGTTGGTGAGATTGTGACATTACAAACAGAAGGGGTTAAAGACACAAAAAACAAATTTGAAAATATTTCCAATGCAATAGAACGAATGAATAAGGTTATGGAAAATTTAAATTATTCAGGAAAACACATGGAAGAACAAAAGGAGAAAATGATAGATACAATAGAGAGTTTAGCAGCTATTTCTGAAGAAAATGCAGCAGCAACACAGGAGGTTGCGTCATCTGTAGAAGAACAGACTGCAGCTATGATAGAGATTGCTGATTCCAGTGAAGCTTTAACAAAATTAGCTGAAGAAATGCGGGAGAATATATTGAGATTCAAATATTAAAAGATAAAGTACATTTGAAGCAAGAACCAATGAAGGGGATAATTTTTAGTCTTTAAAATCTAACCAAATGGTTAGATTTTATTATTTAAAAAGATTATTATGGTATAATCTCCTTATGTTATAAGTAAAAAAGGTAGATTCGTAGCAAAAATATTAAGAGATAAGAGTGAAATAGGGGGTTCTTATGAAAAAAATACTTAGTTTATTATTGGTTTTGATCCTTGGTTTGACGGCCTTTGGATGTTCAAAGGAAACAGCTTCTCAAAAAACCAAGGAGGAATTGAGAGCAGAAATCAAGGCAGAGATGGAAGCAGAGGCAAAGCTTAAAGAGGAATTAAAGGCAGAAATACAGGCAGAAGAAAAGGCTAAGGAAAAAGAAAAGGCAGAGACAACAACACAGGCAACAACCCAGACAACAACCCAGACAACAACCCAGACAAAAGATAATGATAATGTACAGCAACCAAATGCAGAGGCCTTAGCACCTCTAGATGTGAGAAATAATGATAAATTATATGAGTTTATAAATACTACATATCCTGATAAATATACTAGAGAAGATTTTGATAAGTGGACAGCCTTTTATTTTGACATTACAAAGGATGGAAATGATGAGGTTGGTTTTACCACTACATATTTTGATGGGAAACTGGAGTACGCTATCTTTATCACAGTGGATAATGGACAATACAAAGTAATACCATCAGAAATAGAGCTTTCAAAGTATCAAAATGATTTAGCCTATAATGAGGGCTTCATAACTATTGCACAAAAGGCCGGAGGCTCAGGTATGTTTTTATATGTAACAAGCTATTTCATATATGATGGGGATGAAATAAGAGATACAGATGCATCTATAGTTACAGAGGACGTAGTAGCTATGCCAACAGGATATTCCATCAAAGGTGAAATAGATGGGGATATAAGAAACTTTGTATATACAGCTACAAAAGAGGATTATGCTACAGAAAAGACTTTTGTAATAGAAAAAACAAAATATGTATATAATCCTGAGACAATGAAATTTGAGAAAGAAATTTTGATTGGTGAAAAGAAGAATGGTGAAGGTAGCTGTGAAGTTGATACAAATAACAATCAGAAGAGCATACAGAAAACTAATGAAAGTACCACTCAAGGAAATGATAACAAAAACACTCAAGAAAAGAATGATTATACTAAGGGCGTAGAATGCGAAGCGAGAAATGGTAATGTTTACATAAAGTATAAAAATACAGGGAATGAAGTGGAGGTGTTTAATCCTAATACCACTACTATTCATAAGGACGATGGAAACGGAGTTTTCACATTTAAATCCGGTAAAGTAAAAGGCGCTATTGCAAGAACTACAAGCTTAGGTAATAATGGAAGCAGGCTGTATTTTACTACTAACGAACATGAAGAGTATGTGAGAAATGCTTATTCAACCTTCTATGTAGATATGGCAACTCTTAATGTGTATTTTGTTGCAAACGGAGAATACATCAAGCATGTTACAGACTATCCCTATAGCAATTATACTATAGTTGCAAACGATCAAGATGGATCAATAATTTATAGTGCATATGATAACTCAAATCAATTTTCTTGCTATTTAGGAGGATCATTGGATAGTGATATAGTAGCTCAAATAGCTAGTGCTATGGAAGCAGCAAACTCTGATGCTGGAAGTTATGGAGTATCAGGCTTTAATACAGAGACTATAGCTGGAGAAGAAATAGATTATTCTAAGTATATGGCAGTTGTAGTACCTATGCATAGTACATCAAATATTGACTCTCTTACTAGGGAAACATGTAGTTTTAGTGATAATCCAGACAATCAGAAAGTAAGCTTTGCTATTTTTGGTGAGATGAAGGATATTAAGGTTACTTATTTTGAAAGTATGGATTCTCAAGGTGAAGTGGAAACAGTTAAAGATCTTAAAAATTCTTATCTTGATATTTATGCAGCTTTCAGTACAGACATGTCTTATATAAAGGTTACAGGAAAGGTTCACACAGGGGAAGGAAACTATTCCGATGTAGAATTTACTATGGATAATATGAGAGATGTAAGTGAATATGAGGTTTTAAAATTTAAGTAAAGGGAGTGATTCTCCCTTTATTTACATTTACAGCTTTTTATAATAAAGTTAGTAAAAAAAGGGTGGATTCCATGAAGAAAAAAAAGCTTGTTTTCATAATAATAATAATAATTGTGTTGATCATCCTTGTTTTTACATTTATTATTAAAAAAAATAAGGCTGATTACACAGCTCAAGAGCGTGAATGGATTAGTCGAAATAAAGATGAGATTTTCTTTATGGGATACTATAATTCCTCTGGAGAAGCTCTTTTTGTTAAGAAGCTTTGTGAGATTTTATCAAAGGAAACAGGGCTAAATATAGTACCCTATGAGGACACCTGGGACAACACAATGTTGCTTTTTCAAAGAGGTAAGATTCCCATGGCTTGTACACTAGACATAACCACGGAGAGACTTAAGTATACCAATTATACAGCATCATTAAAAAGCTTAAGTTCAGGTATTTATTCTTGTTTAAAAAATCCTATAAACAACTATGAAGGCATTAAGGGTAAGAATATTGGTGTAGTAAAAAGTGTAAAATTTCTTTCTATGTTTAAAGAAAAATATAAGGGAATATCCTTCAATACTATTTTATACGATGATGTAGGGTCTATGATTAATGGACTTAAGAGCCATGAAATAGATGGTTTCATTTCCACTAAAAACTACGATTGGTCCACCCGTGATTTATACTACTTTAACATTCCTACCATTTCAAAAGACAATAACCATATAGGCGTACATAAGAATTATCCTAAGCTCCATAGTATTGTTACCAAAGAGGTGGATCACTTGATTGATATAGGATGGAGTGACACCGTAAGAGAGGCCATAAACTTTGAGATTGAAAAACAACACTTGCCTTTTAATGAAGTGGAAATGTCATATCTAGAGACAAAACCTATTATTACCATTGGGATAATCAATGACAATATTCTATGTGGATATAAGAAGAATTATTCAGTACATGGGATTATACCAAATGTTTGTGAAAAGATCAAATTTCTTACGGATATAGAGTTTGAATATGTCTTTGATAGTTATGAAAATCTCCTTGAAAATGATCGTGTAGATTTAATAGCAACCTCTAGTTATGATGATAAACATTATATTTATAGTAATCCTATATTTACCTATACAGTTTCAGTGTTGGGCAGGCAAGATATGCCCTTCGTAAGAGAGCTTTATGATCTTGAACCATATAGGATTGGGGTTCTTTCAGGTGGCAATCAAAATGATTATCTTATACAGCAAATGCCTCGGATTGATATACATAAATATGATGATTTCACACAGCTTCTTGATTCGGTAGAGTCATTAAAGAGTGAATATGTTGTTTTACCAAATGTTATGGTTGATGTATATATATCACAATCCCAAGATTTAGATAAAAAAGGCATCCTATACGAAAGCTTTACTTATATGATGGCAAAAGATAATACTAATACATCTTTAATCAATATAATAAATAAGTGCTTGGCGGTCGTAAATATAGAGGATATTATGAGTAAAGAAGTAGACGAATTGGCCGATAACAAACCAAATAATAGAGTGCAGCTAATAGCTGCAATGTGTGCTATTGTAGCATTGTTAGTGGGTATTATTAATCTCGCAATTAAAAAGCGTATAATGGAGCTTAACCTCATGTATACAGATAGTTTGACAGGTGTTCATAATAGGCTTTGGATTGATAAGGAACTAAAAAAAGGTATCAAAGAATATATTTTTTTTGCAGTAAAGCTGAAGGATTTATTTATGTTACACGAATGCTATGGTGAGGGTATTTATGAAAAAACATTAAGGACAGCTATCAAAGCCATACAAGAAAATCTAAAAAGAAAAGATCTTTTTGCCATTATTGACAAAGAAAAGTTTGTTATTGCAAAAGCCCATATAACTGATTATGAAGGAGAGGTTTTTGCCCGTGAATTAGCTAGGATTTTCGGTGAAAAAATCCTTATATATGATATGAGTTACGATATTAAGGGAATTGTTGGATGGACAACTATAGAGGATGATATCAATAATTTTGATGCGGTAATAGAGTGTCTTAATATAGCTAGTTATTTTGCAGAGAAAGAAGATAAAATTGTTCGTTACAGCTATGAAATATTCAGTAAATATAAGGATAGATTTGAGTTTGACAAGCAGTTTGTAAGTTCTGTAATGAATGAAGAATTAGAATTATTGTATAGAAATGTTTATGATGAAGATGGCAAAGTTTTTGCATTGGACACCGCTGTTACATGTTATCTAAAAGACTATGGTCACTTAAACAGCAAAACCTTTTATGAAGCTACAAAAAGGCTTAGTCTCCAAGGCCAGGTGGATGTAATTGTACTCAAAAATATAATAAAGCAATTAAGAAAATGGAAAGAACAAGGGAAAATGGTACGTGTACTGGTTAGCTTACACGATGAAACAATAGCAAAATATAGTTTTATACCTTGGCTTGTAGACATCATGAATGGCCTTGAAAATATGAATATTATGATTAAGCTAGAAGATAAAGCTTTAGAGGATCATATGGAGCAGCTTATATTTCTAGAGCATAAAAGCATCGGCTTTGTATTTAAAAACTTTGGTAATAATGTATTGAATATGGTAGAAATGAGAAGCTTTCCTGTAGGCATTGTTTGTATAGATAATGATTTTATACTTAATATTGGTGAGGACAAGCTATATGATGAGACCCTGGACTATATTATATCTGTTGCAAAAAAAATGAATCAAAGGATTATGGTTACAGATATTATATCTAAAAATCAGTACGATGCTATTGTTACAAGAGATGTTGATTATATTAGCGGGAATTATATAAATCCATATGTGAGGGGAGATGAGCTGTTACATGAAGATATTGGTTGTTGAGGACAATCGCGTACTTAATGAAACCATTAGGAATTCACTTGTTGAAGATGGCTTCACTATTTTTACTGCTTTTGATGGTAAAACTGCTAAGGAGCAATCCTATAAACAAAGACCCGATATAGTTCTTCTTGACATAATGCTTCCCGATGTCACGGGCTACAATCTTATAAGCTTTTTTAAGAAAAATGGTGACCCTTTGATTATTGTAATTTCAGCCCTTGAAGAAGAGGATACTAGAAGAATAGCTTATGAGAAAGGGGCAGATGATTACCTTATCAAGCCTGTTTCTCTTTTTGAATTAAGATATAAATTAAAGGCTGTAAAGAAAAGGGTTAAAAAGCAGAAATTTGTTTTTGAAGTCGGTGATATCATGTTTGATATAGAGCATTTGGAGCTTAGATGTCAAGGTAATACCATTATACTTCAACACTCTCAGATGGCTTTGTTAAAAAGGCTTTATGATAAGTATTTATCAGGTGAAATTCTCGATAAAAATGAGCTGATTGATGTTCAGGGCATTGGGAAAAGTATGAATTTTAGAATACATACACTTATTGGCAGGCTTAGAAAAAAACTTGTAGAGGTAGGCAGTGAAAAGATCATTATTGATAATGAATATGGGAAAGGTTATAAAATGATAGTTATGAAGTAGGTGACTGTATGAAAAAAGCATTAAAGCTAATAGTCTTGGCCATATTAATTATTTATGTTATTGGTAGGGGTCTTGTTTTTCTTGAATATAATTTTGCTAAAAAGACAGGGTTTCATGGTGTAAGGCAAATTGATATAGATACTAAAGAATTAATCACAGAAAAAATCAGTGCTATCCTTTTTTATTCTGATAGAATTGACATCTTTTCAAGTCAAAAAAAACAGCTTGTATTGTTGGATGTTGGCATTAAAACTAAGTGTAGCTTTTTTAAAAATGGTGATCTTATAAAGCAGAATTACAATCCCTATTTAAAGGGCTATACAGATAAGTTTTATATGAAAATTCCTATACAAAGTAGAGATTATAATGAAGATAATGTTTGTAAAATTGAATTTGAAGTAGTGCCTAGCCTTAAAAATAGTAACAATAGACTGTTTATTGGTGATATGGAGAAGATAGATGAATTTATAAATTTCATGTATATAATAAAAACTATTGTTATATCAACGACTATAGTAGCATTTGGTATGTCCATGTTTATGGGAAATAGAAGGAAAGATATATACTTAATGCTTGTAGGGCCTTTTATGGTATTGAGTCTATTCTATTTTAATATTGGATTGAGTGGTGCTGTGGTTTCTTTAGCCTTTACAAATGTAAATATACTTAGAAAGAGAGAAAAAATGTTATGCTTTATTATTGTTTTGATTATTAGCTTGCTGTTAAAGAAAAATTTATATTTTTTAACTGGTTTATTATGCTTTAAGATATATGATATAGTAAAAAAACATGGTTTAGCCGGTATATTTTCAATGATGTTTTTAGGTGGAATTTATGCAGTGAATAACTTTGAACGATTCAATCCAACAAAGGTGTTAATGGTTTTTTATAAAGAGATATACCTTATCATTTTTATTATTTTTATAATAAGCTACTCAGTTTACTATTTTACTATTTTGTCTAGAAAATATGATAACAATGTGTCTGTGGATTTGCTTAGAGGAATCAGTCATGATTTCAAAATCCCCTTATCTATAATTAAATTAAATACAGAAATTTCTGCTGAAGGCTTTTCTACAGAAGGGAAACGTAACAGTATGCAAGCTTCAACTAATAATGCTATAAAGGATCTTGAAAGAATGATAGGTTCACTTACTATTTACCTTTCAAAAAACAATTATGTCCATAAAGAATTTAATACAAGTGTAAAAGAAAGTATCGAAAAAACTGAGAGAAACTTTAAAAATTACGATGAAAATATTAATTTTGAAGTGAGCTATGACTATGAGGATGTAATTCTACCTATTGACCCAGTTTGGTTTGATAGACTAATTTATAACCTCGTAGATAATGCTTTTAAATATAGTGATGATACAGGTAGAGTCATTCTAGGATATAAGAAAAAGAAAAAATATGCAATTATATCTGTAATTGATACTGGTATAGGAATGACTCCTGATCAACTAAGTAAAATTTTTATTCCCTTTTATAGGGCTGATAAGTCTCGTAGTATTAGTGGTCTTGGTCTTGGACTTTCCGTGATTAAAAATATTGTTGATAGTATAAATGGGAAGATTAAAGTTATTTCAAAAGTAGGGGAAGGTACTACTGTCATTATTGAAGTAAAGGGGAAATAGAAAGTGTAGTTTTTTTACCTCCTAAATACAATGTTGTGATTAACACACTGTCAACATTACTTTTCTTAGTATTATAAAATAAAGATCTAATAGAGAAGTTAAGAAAAGAACATAATATAGATGAAATAGTATTACTAATAAGGTGGTGGAAGAATTGACAAAAAAAACTGGCCCCTATGTCACGCTGATTATTTTATTTATTCTTATTAACTTAGTTGGGTGTAGTAATCCAATGAATGAAAGACAAAGGGTAGATCAATCCAAATTACAACAATCGGAGGTCGGAAACAAGGATATAGAGGTGTTTTTTATAGAACCTAAAACCATGCCAGATACCACTTATATAAAAGTATATAAGGAATTAAGAGTTCTGGAGCTTTATGGAGATAATAGCTTAATAGGTAGATTTAAAATTGCATTAGGAGGATCACCCATAGGAGATAAGAATATAGAGGGAGATTCAAAAACTCCAGAGGGAGAGTATTATATATGTACTAGAAATGATAAAAGCAGGTTTACACTATTTTTAGGCTTGAGCTATCCAAATATTGATGATGCAAAACGAGGACTTGAATCGGGGGTTATAGATGAAGAGACCTTCAGATATGTGAGTAGGGCAATTGAAGAAAATAGACAACCCCCGTGGAATACTCCCCTTGGTGGAGCTGTGGGAATCCATGGTAAGGGAAATTCTCCAGACTGGACATTGGGGTGTATAGCTTTATCCGATGAAGATATAAAAATACTCTGGAGATATGTACCTCTTAAAACAAAGGTAGATATATATAAATAGAAAACTCACAATAAAAGTATCCCCCACATGAAGTATTACACTTCATATGGGGGATACTATAAAAAATTGAGGGGTTAACGTTGTTTAAAATGAATCAATTATGCTGTTATCAAGATTTTTAATGATTTCTACAGCTAGTTTCACAGTGTTTTCAAAGTCTTTATAGGATGCATAGCAATGATGTGTATGCACATATCTTGTAGGAATACCAAGAACAAGAGTAGGAACACCTTCATTTGACAGATGTATCTTAGCTGCATTTGTGCTTCCGGCTACTCTAACTGCATCTTGACAAATTATATTATTTTTCTTTGCTATTTCCTTGGCAAAGGTTATAAGCCTATGATGAGATACATATTGGCTATCCCTATGTCTGATTTGTGGACCACAATTAAGTCCAGATTGCATAGTGTATTTATTGGTATATAAATCATCGGCTGGAGTTCCTTCAAATACTATAGCTATATTGGGTTTAACAACGTTTGAAGTTACCACAGCTCCCCTTGTACCTACTTCTTCTTGTGCTGCTAATGCTCCTACTATATTGGTTGGTAGATTTTCATTTTCCAGTCTTTTTAGTACTTCTATTACAGCGGCACAACCTAATCTATTGTCAAATGCTTTACCCATCATAATCTGATTTTTTTCGTTATATTCAAATTCTACAAAGGGAACTATAGGAGCGGCGATATTTATTTTGAATTCATTAAGTACTTCTTCTCTAGAAGTAGCACCTACGTCTATCTGTAAATCAGTAATTTCTATCTTCTTTTCCTTTTCTGCGGCTGTCATGAAGTGGGGTGGCTTAGAAGTAACAATTCCCTTTATGTATTTTCCCTCTGCATTTTTTACCATTACTAGATGTGCAGGAATATTATGGGCTATCCATCCACCTAAGGGAAGAATGTTCAAAAGACCTCTTTCATCTATGGATTGAACCATAAAAGCTACCTCATCTAAGTGAGCATCTAGCATTACGGTCATTTTATTGCTATCCCTTTTATCTAAATTCAAGTAGCAATTCATCATTGAATCTTTTTTATAAGATAGATCGCCTTTGTAATTATTAACTACTTCTAAAACATTATCCTCAAATCCTGGGGCACCGTAGCAGTTAGATAAATCTTTTATCATTTCTAATGGTTTCATATCTTACCTCCTTATAATTTATTATTTAATTATATTCTTAAGCAAAATATATGCCAACGTAATCTTATTAAAAAATATGCCACTAGTAATGGAAAAAATATTGTATTTAAGAATGGTAAATTTGGACTATATATATTAATATTAAAATAGGTTATTATAATTAACCTAATAGAGATGTTGTTATTTTGAATAAATAAGGAGGAGTATATGAAACAAAATATCCTAGTGGTAGCGGCTAACAATTCGACTAAAGATGCAATGTACCATTATCTTTATAACATTTTTTCAGAGTATGTAAATCTAGATAGTTCCTTGATATCAGAGCTTAATAATGAAAAAGAAAAAAAATATGATTTAATAGTTTTTCCAAATGAGCCAACCGTCAGGACTCCTAAGAAATATATAAAAAGTGATAAAATTATTTTTTGTCATAGAACCTTCAATTATAAGATGATAGACGGGATATTTGATTTGCAGCCGAATTCAGATGTATATTTTGTAAACGATAATGAATATGTCGTGGAGGAAGCCATGGGGCAATTAAGGGATATGGGAGTGATCTATTTTAACTTAATACCCTATTATCCTGGATGCGAAGTAGATACTAGTATTACCAATGCTATTACACCGGGAGAAGCTCAATATGCACCTAAACATATAAAGCGAATTATTGATTTAGGTAGTAGAGTCCCTAGTATATCCGATGTAAGTGAAATTGCACAAAAGCTCAATTTACCCATTAAGATAATAAATTTCGTTACAGCGGAATATCTTAAGAGCTTTGCCAATATAGTTAGAAATTCCAATATACAACTTAAGAAGCTATTTAAAACACAGCAAATACTTAAAAATGTTTTTAATAATATAGATGAAGGAGTCTGTCTTATAAATCATGATGGAATAGTTAAAATGGCTAATAATAAGTTTGGAGATATACTGTGCTTAGCAGATATGAATATAATAGATAGAAATTTATCGGATATTTTAAAGGATAACGGTGTGAAATTTCAAATAGATGAGATTCTTAAGGATAGTAAAATAATTAAAAATGCAAATAGGAAGGATGTATTGATAAATAGCTATGAATTACATGGATTAAGTGAAAATTCCTACTTGATTTATGCAGATTATACTGAGACCATAAGCAATAAGGAATTTATAGTAAGGAAAAAATCTGATTATAAAGGTGTATTAAAGAAATATTCCTTTGAAGATTATATTACCTCTGACTCAGCCACACAAAATATGATAGAGAAGGCCAAGAGAATATCCCATAATAGTGCTTGTGTACTAATTCAAGGGGAAAGTGGTACTGGGAAAGAGATAATTGCACAATCAATACATTATGATTCTTCGAGAAGAAAGTATCCCTTTATTCCTGTTAACTTTGCAGCTATTCAACCAAGTCTTTTGGACAGTGAATTATTTGGATATGTAGAAGGTTCCTTTACAGGAGCTAATAAGGGTGGAAGTAAGGGTCTGATTGAAATGGCCCATAAGGGAACTGTATTTTTTGATGAAATAGGTGATGCTCCTTTGAGCTTTCAAGTTAGGCTGCTTAGGGTGTTACAGGAGAAAGAGATTAGAAGGATAGGAAGCTCTGAAAGAATACCTATAGATGTAAGGTTTATTGCGGCTACTAATAAAAATCTATTTGACATGGTGGCCAAGGGGAGGTTTAGAGAAGATTTATTCTATAGAATTAATGTTATGCCCATCGATACCATACCTTTGAGGGATAGAAAGAGTGATATTTCAACAATGTTTAATAACTTTATTAAGGAGTATTTTAATGACTATGACATAAAGCTTGGAGACGTATGTACTGATGAGGTAATAGAATATCTTATGGGATATAGCTTTAGGGGGAATGTTAGAGAACTAATAAATTTAGTAGAGTATTTTTCCTGTATAAAGGGAGCAAAAAAGATAGGCTTATCGGAGCTTCCTAAGTATATGACAAGGGTAGATCCAGAGCCTGTAAAGTCTCTCACAGAGTATGAATACAATATACTAGGAGTTATAAATCAAAGTCCTAAGATAGGTAGATATAAAATTTATGAAGCTTTAAAGTTAAACAACAGTGATATAACAGAAAGTAAGATCAGAACCATCTTAAAGAAGCTGCAAAATGATAAATATATAGTCATAAATAATACTAGAGGGGGTTGTGAAATTACTTATCTAGGAAAGATGATATTAAGGAGCATTAATAATAAATGATGCTATTAGGTGAATTTAAATTCTTTTAAATAACCTAATACGGTATAAATGTTGAGTAAAATAAGAATGCATAAAGATAAAAAACTTATCATATTTATAAAAAATATTTATGAAGAGTTATGGATTGGATGCGGGATTTATGTTGAATATTCATAATTTTTCTATTGTATAAATGAAAAAGCTTAATTTTAAGATTATGAATATTTACACAATTTTCCTATAACCATTTTTTTTGAAAAATGGCATGAAATTTGCTTTTTATTATGTATGGACATCATATCATTAAACTTTGTATTAGAACTATAAATTGATGGAGAAGGAGAAAAATTATGCATAAGTACATTTTAAAGAGAATTGTCATGTTGATTCCTGTCTTAATAGGAGTAACCTTTCTAGTATTTTTTATAATGGCACTTAGGCCAGGAGACCCAGCGGTTATCATATTAGGGGATGGGGCAACGGATGAGAGTGTCGCAAAGCTACATGAGGAGTTAGGATTGGACGACCCTTTGGTGGTGAGATATGGAAGGTATATGGGCGGTCTAATAAAGGGTGACATGGGGAAATCCTATAAAAATCAACTGGATGTAATGGAGCAGATTCTAGACAGGTTTCCAAATACAGTACTACTTGCTGTAACAGGAATGCTTGTATCTCTTCTTATAGGAATTCCTATAGGAATTTTATCGGCAAAGAAACAATATACATTTATAGATAATATATCCATGGTTGCGGCACTGATAGGAGTATCTATGCCGAATTTCTGGTTTGGATTAGTAGTAGTTATGATTTTTTCACTAGGCTTAGGATGGCTACCTTCCTCTGGTTTGGGAGAGGGCTTTATAGGAGGCTTCAAGAGTTTAATTCTTCCAGCCTTGACCTTGGGTACAGGGGCTGCCGCTACGGTTACTAGAATGACTAGGTCTTCTATGCTTGAGGTTATTAGGCAGGATTACATAAGCACAGCACGTTCTAAGGGTATTAAAGAGGGACAAGTTACCCATAGACATATGTTTAAAAATGCACTTATTCCTATAATTACCGTGGTAGGATTACAGTTTGGATATTTGCTTGGAGGTGCTGTACTTACAGAAACAGTATTCTCTTGGCCTGGATTAGGAAGATTTATGGTAGATGCCATTAAGACTAAGGATACACCTATAGTACTTGGGACGGTTATATTTATGTCCGTGGTTTTTTCTCTAGTGAACTTAGGTGTTGACATACTTTATTCATTTGTTGATCCACGAATTAAGTCGCAATATAAAGCTAGCAAAGGGGTGAAGTAGTTGGAATCAAGTATAACAAAAAAACAAGAACATAATCAAACTGAAAATCAAACAAAGGAAAGAACTCTGTGGCAAGAAGCCTGGAGAAGATTTAAAAAAAATAAAGCGGCAATGGCAGGAATCGTATTTCTATTGATATTAGCAATACTTGCCGTTGCTACCGTAGCTATTGATATTGGCACAAGTGGCAAAGTATATGACAACTATGTAATTAAGCAAAATATGAGAAGTAGATTAGAGGCACCAAGTCTTAAGCATCCCTTTGGCTTAGATGAATTTGGAAGGGACATGCTGCTTAGAATGATATGGGGAATTAGATATTCCTTATTCCTAGGGGTAGTGGCTATATCTTCATCGGTTGTGGTCGGAGGATTTTTAGGCGCAATTGCTGGATACTATAATAAAGTTGACAATATAATCATGAGATTTATGGATATATTACTTGCCATACCATCTACATTATTGGCAATAGCCATAGTTGCATCATTGGGACCAAGTATTATCAATTTACTTATAGCTATATGCGTATCTTATATTCCTACCTTTGCAAGGATAGTAAGAGCGTCGGTCATGACTATTAAGGATCAAGAATTCATAGAAGCAGCCAAGGCAGTTGGTGCAAGTAATACTAGAATAATATTTAAATATATAATTCCAAATTCATTAGCTCCTATTATAGTACAAGCTACCTTGGGAGTTGCAGGCGCAATACTTTCTATAGCAGGATTATCTTTCTTGGGACTAGGCATAGAGCCGCCTCTTCCTGAATGGGGAGCAATGCTATCTAATGCGAGAACCTATATAAGGGATTCTTGGCATATAACTACGATTCCGGGTATGGGAATCATGCTCACTATATTAGCACTTAATTTAGTTGGTGATGGTTTACGGGATGCATTAGATCCAAGGTTGAAAAACTAGAATTAGGAGAGATAAATATGGATAATATTTTAGAGATAAAGGATTTAGTTATACATTACGAAACAGATGACGGTGTGGTAGAAGCCGTTAATAAACTGAGTTTAAAACTAACTGAAGGACATACTCTAGGAATAGTTGGAGAAACGGGTGCAGGTAAAACTACACTTGCTAGGGGGATAATGGGGCTTATTCCAAAACCACCTGGAAAGGTTAAGAGTGGACAAATACTATACAACGAAAAGGATTTATTGAGTTTTAATGAAACCGAGATGAGAACCGTAAGGGGAAAAGAAATATCTATGATATTTCAAGATCCTATGACATCCCTTAATCCGGTAATGACTGTTGGAGATCAAATATCTGAAGTTATACAAAATCATGAAAACCTTTCAAAAAAAGAAGCGGATAAAAAAGCTAGTGAGATGCTTGAGCTTGTGGGTATACCTGCTGATAGATCTAGGGAGTATCCCCACCAATTTTCAGGAGGAATGAAGCAAAGGGTAATAATAGCCATAGCCCTCGCCTGTAATCCAAACCTGCTTATAGCCGATGAGCCTACTACGGCGTTGGATGTAACTATACAAGCCCAGGTACTGAGTATGATGAAGAATTTAAAAAGTAAGTTCAATATGTCAATGGTACTTATTACCCATGACCTAGGAGTAGTTGCTCAAACCTGTGATTATGTAGCTATTATGTATGCAGGTGAAATAGTAGAATATGGTGAGCTAAGGGATGTTTTTAAAAATACTCAACATCCATATACAAAGGGTCTTTTTGGATCAATACCTAATTTAGTTCATAATGTAAATAGGCTTACTCCTATAGATGGATTTATCCCAGATCCCACAAATTTGCCAAAGGGTTGTAGCTTTAGTACTAGATGTAAATATGCAACGGATTTATGTAGAGCTGAAAATCCAAATGTTTCAAAGGTTAGTGGAGAACATGAGGTTAGATGCTTTATCAACGAAGGCAAAGTAAATGCGGAGGTTAAGTAGATGGTGGATAGAAAAGAAATAGTCAAAGTAAATAATTTAAAAAAATATTTTGATACACCTAAGGGAAAGTTACATGCAGTAGATGATGTATCCTTTAGCATATATGAAGGAGAAACCCTGGGAATAGTAGGTGAATCCGGTTGTGGAAAATCCACCATGGGAAGAGCGATACTTAGACTGTTAGAACCTACTGCTGGGGAAGTTATGTATAATGGCGAAAATATAATAGATTACAACCATAAGCAAATGAAGAAATTAAGAAAAGAGATGCAAATAATATTTCAAGATCCCTTTGCTTCTCTTAACCCTAGAATGTCTGTATATGATACTATTATAGAACCCTTAATTATACAAGGAATCTTTCATAAAAAGGATAAAGAGGGCCTAAGAAAAAAAGTTAAAGAATTGATGAATTTAGTAGGATTAGCAGAAAGACTTATAAATACATACCCCCATGAATTAGATGGAGGTAGGCGGCAGAGAATAGGTATAGCAAGGGCCCTTGCACTTGATCCTAAATTTATAGTATGTGATGAGCCAGTATCTGCGTTGGATGTATCTATACAGGCCCAGGTACTTAACTTAATGCAAGACTTACAAGAACAATTGGGACTTACATATATGTTTATAACCCATGATTTATCAGTTGTAAAGCATTTTTCAAATGAGATTGCAGTAATGTATTTGGGGCAATTAGTAGAGAAAGCACCAGCCGATAAGTTGTTTAAGAATACATTGCATCCATATACAAAGGCATTATTATCTGCGATACCAGTTCCCGATCCTGATTATGATATGGATAGGATATTACTAGAGGGTGAGCTTACATCCCCTATAAATCCTAAACCCGGTTGTAGATTTGCAAAGAGATGTATCCATGCGAAGCCTGAATGTATGGGAAAAAATCCAGAACTAATAGAAATAGAAAAGGATCATTTTGTTGCATGTTATTTAGTTAAGTAAGGAAATCACATTTAGTTGATTCTTTAACGCAATATGTTTGGGGCAATTAATATTATAGAACATACATATTGTGTATAAAGAATTTATATAAAAATCATGCAATTTCTCAAAGTTGATATATAAAATCTTTCATAAGATTTATATATAGAGAGTTCATATAGTAAAACTAAATTTGTACATATCTAGATACTCGATGTTCCTGGGAGTGTTGGATGTGTACAAATTAAATAGCTTTACTTGAAACTCTACAAAGTTAAGAAGTAAAAAAAGGAGGATGAATATGAAGAAGTTTTTAGTACTATTACTAGCGCTAACATTAATCTTAGGGGGATGTGGCGGCAAAACAAACGATGCAGAACAACCAGCATCTAACGAAGGAGCTACTGGCAACGAGGCAGCTGCACCAGCTGAAAAGGAACAAAAGGATACTATAGTTTTTGCTCAAGGTGCAGATGTTACTTCCTTTGATCCACACATTGGGAAAGAGACTCCAGCTATTACTGTAACAGATCAGATTTTTGATACACTTACACTTACAGGTGACGATATGAGTGTTCAACCTGCTATTGCTGAAAGCTGGGAGCAATTATCAGAAACATCTTACAAGTTTAATATAAGAAAGGGTATCAAGTTCCACAATGGTGAGGAGCTTAAGGCTGAAGATGTTAAGTTTTCTTTAGATAGAGCCATAGCATCTAGTTATGTTTCTTATATAGTTAACTTCATATCTGATGTAGAAGTTGTGGATGAATATACTGTAGTTGTAAATACTAATGAGCCATATGCTCCAATTCTTATGAATTTAGCTCATCCAAGTACAGCTATAGTATGCAAATCTGCTGTAGAGGCTGACCCAGAAGCTATTAAGACTCATCCTATTGGATGTGGACCTTATAAATTTGTTGAATGGAAGCAAGGGGATTCAGTTAAGCTTGAAGCATTTGAAGATTACTATTTTGGGGCTCCTGCTACTAAAAATGTAGTTATGAGAGTTATACCTGAGAATGCCCAAAGAACTATAGCCCTTGAAACAGGGGAAATTGATATAGCTTACAACTTATCAGTTAATGACGTTGAAAGAGTTAAAGAAAGCAAGGATTTAGAGCTTTTAACTACAAAAACATCATCAGTAGGTTATATTTCATTTAATATTGAAAAGGCACCATTTAATGATATAAAAGTTAGACAAGCTATTGCCCATGCCATAGACAAGCAGCTTATAGTAGACACACTTTTATATGGTCAAGGTTCTACAGCTAATTCTGTAATATCAGAGGTTGTATTTGGTGGTGTAGAAGGATTAGAAGGATTAGGATATGATCCAGAAAAAGCTAAAGAGTTATTAAAAGAAGCAGGTATAGAAGAAGGTGCTGAATTTACTATATGTGTTAATGATAACCAAGTAAGGATAGAGACTTGTCAAGTAATACAAGGAATGCTTAACGAAGTTGGGCTAAACTTAAAAATTGAAGTTCTTGAGTTTGGGGCTCTTATTGAGAAAACAACTAACAAACAACATGATATGGCATTCTTTGCTTGGGTTACATCTACTTCAGATGCTGACTATACTTACTATCCATTATTCCATTCAAGTATGCATGGGGCTCCAGGAAATAGAAGTTTCTACAACAATCCTAAAGTTGATAAACTAATAGAAGATGGTAGAAGTAATGCTGACTATGCAGAAAGAGAAAAAATCTATAAGGAAATAGCAGTAGTTTTAGCCGAAGAAGTACCATCTTTACCAATATTCTTCCAAAATATGAGTGTTGGAATTAGAAAAAATGTAGAAGGCTTCACAATCAATCCTATTGGATATCACAAATTACATACTGTAAAGGCTTATAAATAAAGAGAAGGGATCTGAAGAAATGAGATTAGCACACATTTCTTGGAAAAAAGCCGAGGAGTATTTTAAGAATAATGACACTATAATCATTGGTATAGGAAGCATAGAATGTCACGGAACCCATATAGCGCTTGGAACTGATACACTTATTCCAGACAAGATTTTAGATATAATGGAAAAGGATACAGATGTTTTGATAGCTCCAACCGTTCCCTATGGTGCCTGTGATAGCTTAGTAGAATTTCCAGGAACTATAAGTTTATCTGAGGATGGCTTATATATAGTTATGAGAAGAATTGTCGATAGTCTTATTAAACACGGAGTAAAGAAGTTTGTATTTCTTAATGGTCATGGTGGAAACATGTCTACCCTTAAAAAAATATGTTTGGAATTAGATACAATTAACTGTATAGGCACTGTAGTGAATTGGTGGCTGCTTGCAGGTGAGATAAATCCTTCATGGAAGGGTGGACACGGAGGTGCAGAAGAAACCTCGGCCGTTATGGCAATAAACCCTGATTTTGTGGATCTAAGTAAGGTAGAGCCAATGACATTTAAGAATGTATCCGATGGTTTACCACAAACAGGCTTTTATGATGTGGATTTTAAAGGTATCAATATGACTATACCAAGAAAAATAAAAAGCATAACAAATAATGGATGGATAGGTCCAGACCATCCAAGTAATGCATCCGTAGAATGGGGTGTAGAGATGCTTAATACTACTGCTAAATTTATTGCAGAGTATGTAGAAGAGTTTAAGAAGATTGAGATTGATACATAGGATATTAGCAATATTAAAAAAACAGTGAAATTTTTGCTGTTTTTTTAATGCCATTCTTTATTGAAATTAGTGGAAAAGGAAGAAGGATGTATATGGGACAATTAGTATGTGGAGGAATAGCCCCCCATGGATTTTCAATTATTGAAGAGCTGTCTGGAGATGAGTATGCACTATTTAAGCCTACTAGAGAAGCAATGGAGGAATTAGGTAAGATAATAATTAGTGATAAGCCCGATACTATAATCCTATTAACACCCCATGGATTAAGACTTAAGGAATATAATGCAATATATACAAGCGAATATTGTCGAGGCAAACTAAGTGCAAATGAAGAGACAGTTAGATTAGAATATAAATGTGACAAAGAATTAGCTCAAAAAATCCTAGAAAAGGCTGAAAATGAGCTTATACCCTCCGTTGGATGTAACTTTGGAGCTTTAGGAGGAAGAGCATCAAATATAGAAATGGATTGGGGCACCCTTATACCCCTATGGTTTTGTAAGGATGAAGATTATAAACCCGAAATAGTTGTTATAGGACCCACTAGAGAAATATCCTTAGAAAAATTGGTCAAATTAGGAGAACTGATCGGTGAAGCTTCTATAGAAAGCAATAAAAAAGTAGCCTTGATAGCCAGCGCAGACCAAGGACACTGCCATGATCCAAAGGGACCCTATGGTTTTGATGAGGCTTCTAAGATATATGATGACATTATTTCAGATATCATAAGGGAAGACAAGCTTGAAAAGCTTTTAGATATAGACATGGAACTGGTTGAAAAAGCTAAGCCCGATAGCCTATGGCAAATGCTCATTCTATATGGAGCTTTAAAGGTTTCCCCTATGGCAGGAAAGCTGTTATCATATGAAGTTCCTACGTATTTTGGTATGACTGTTGCGAGCTATAGATGATATAAGGGATGTTGGATACCTGTGAAAAAAATTTAAGTTATCAATAGAGCAAATTGCATAATTACCATATATATTATGCAATTCTGCCAAGTAAGAGTTATGCAATTTCCTCAATAAAAAGAAAATGTGACATAGGAAATGTTTTATTCGTAAATAGACTATCTATGCTTATTGCGAGAATATTTCTATGTCACATTTAATATGGTATATATAAGCCTCACATATTCTTTTTTATAGAAATTTCTTTTGAACTATAGAAATTATAAATTATTTCACCCACTTTACTCATATAGAATTTTCCTTCTAAGTTATCTTTAAGTTGATTAATTAACATAACAACAATTATTGGATTATTATTAATTATAAGAATTCCAGCATCGTGGGTAACACCGGTTATTTCACCTGTCTTATGGTAAAATGGTACTTTTACTGGGTCTATTTCACCCTTATTAGTTTTACATTCACGACAAATATTTTTAGACTTAATTAATGAACCACAATGTCCGCAGGTAGTTAAATATTTAGATATTCCATCGTTAAATTGTTGCTTTCCAAGTATTTCTAAGGCTTTTTCTGCTAAATCTTTTCTTAATACCCTTGGGCTCATAAAATTTTCTAAAATTATGGCAGCATCCCTTGCAGTTGTATAGCTATATACACCAGGGATTACCCTCATCAATTTTCTTGCAGCTAGGGTATTGTTTATTCCTAATTTTTTGATAGAAGTATTAATATTGTCTTTACCTAAAATATCATAAAGCATGTTTGTAGCCGTATTGTCACTTACATCTATCATGAGACTCAATAAATCCTCCAGGGTCAGCTCTATATTATCGTGTAATAGATGAAGAACTCCGGCACCTCCTACTTTTTCATCGGAAGAAAGATTAAATGCGGTGTCTAGCCCCAATACTCCATCCTGAACTTGCATCAGTGCTTCATAAAGATAATAAAGCTTAATAATACTTGCTGAATGGAATCTTTTTTCTTCATTAATTTTAATTATGCTGTTGCTTTTTAAATCCTTAATGTATAATGCATAATTACCATCTAGTGTCTCTAAATAACTTAAAAGTTCAGATCTTAATGAATTCATATTATTCTCCTTTAAGGCAGATTCAAAAATAGACTAGTCATCTCACCGGTTATTTTGATTATTTTCTTCATATGCCTAAATTATTTGTATAGGGTTTTGAAATATCCCACTTTATATATTACTTGCCTCTAAAAAAGTGATGTTTCTATTGTCGGCATCTAATTCAACCTCTACTCCCATTGGGAATGTAGGTTGTGGATAATTATGTCCGGCTCTAAAGTTACTCAGTGTAGGTTTATTGAAGGGCACAATAATTTCTTCAAATATTTCATCAAGACTCAAATCCTGAAAAGAATCGGCTTTTAAATCCGGTTTGCAATTTGTAAAAGTACCTAAAATGATGCCCCTGCAATCTTGAAACTTTCCGGCTAGGGACAATGACATAAGCATTCTGTCTATGCAATAATTATCTTCTCCTACTTCTTCCATAAAAAGAATTTTATCCTTAGTATCTATTTCATAGGGGGACCCCAAGGTAGATGCCAATAGTGATAAATTACCCCCAATAATTTTTCCCTTGGCAATTCCAGGTACTAAGGTTTTGAAATCTTCTCCACTTGGATTTTTAAGCAAATTTAGTTTTTCATTACTAAATAAAGAAAGCTTTAAGTAATTTTTTGTATAGGGATCTAGGTCCTTTATCCATCCCGCTGAAGCCATGGGACCATGGTACGTAACCAGTTTACAAATTTTATTGAAAGCCATATGTAATGCTGTTATATCGCTATATCCTAAGAAATATTTTGGATTATTTTTTATCAACTCGTAATCAATTAAATTTAATAACCGTGGTGTTCCGTAGCCACCCTTTAAGCAGATAATACCCATAATTGTAGGATCTTTAAATGCATCGTTTATATCCTTGGCTCGAATTATATCTGTACCAGAAAGGTGACCATGATAGGAATAGCAGCTGGGATATATAATGGGATCTAGACCCATTTTTTTCACTGCTTTTTCTGCCTTTAATACATTTTCTTCAGTGGTTGGAGATGATGGTGCAATGATGGCAACTCTATCTCCAATATTAAGTGCTTTAGGTTTAATCATAACTCTATCTCCTTTGACTATTTTATTTTACCATTTGGTGACATTTGTTAAAGCTTGTAATTTTTGATACTATAGAGGAAATTGCATAACTCTTACCTGGCAGAATTGCATAATATATATGGTATAGTTCTTAAGGTTTTTTAACTATATATAGTAGATAGTTTTTGCAGAAGGTAATTATGCAATTTGCTCTATAAATATAAAGTAGCAAAATATATGCCAAAAATAAAAAATATAAATAATTTCAGATGGATTAAAATGGGGGGATAATCTTGGGTTCTATGAGTATACATTTTTCCGATATCGAAGATGCCATGAATGAAGGCTTAATATTTATTGATACTGAGGCTAATATTAGATTGTATAGTGATAAAGTAAAGGATATATTTGGGGTTAGGAGAGAATGTACCTATGAACATGAAGAGGGAACTGTGGAAACAGGAGATATAATAATTATGGCAACCACGGCATTTGGGGCCGATGACGGAGGTCTGCGGCCAAGGGATTTAAAATGTATTGGTGTAAATCCATCTGAAGTCAATGCTGATTCAACAGTATTGGTTGTTGGAAAATATGGAGGGAAAGAAAATACAGCTTATTTGAAAACAAGACCCTTTAGTTTTACCGCAGACGATTTCGAGCTAAAACGAGTTGTTGATGGATTGGATATAGAGATTAAAGTAAGTTACATAAATAAGTATATAGGTATTTATGTGGATAAAGTGGTTTATGAAAATTACTATAATAATGATTTTGGACATATGGTTATTATAGATGGGTTAACTAAGAAAATGAAATTTTATCAAAGCATTGGATATACTGTTTGGAATGAAGATATAAAAAGTATATTGAATGGAGGCAGATTTAAAAGGAAGATAAAAGGAATAAATGAGTTAGATGTTTTAGGCAAACATATTTTAGAAGCCCATAATTCGTCGGAAGCTATAATGGATCTAATTAAGTGTTCTAAGGGAAGTAGAAATACATATAGGGGTAAAATAACTAAAATCAATGGAATAAGTGTATTATGCGGAGTTAAAGGAATAGCTGAAACAGGGGCTTTATTGCTTTTAGAGGATATCCCTAGGATAAAAAATATAGAGAAACAATGTAATATTGCTTATAAGAGGTTAGAAAAGGTTGAGGCTAAACTAGGGGATAGAAAGGTATACTCTAAACTGTTTCCCAAATTTGTTGGTTCCAGTGAAGGAATCATGAAGATAAAAAAGCTGGCACTTAAAGCTAGTAATAGTAATTCAAATTTATTGATTCTAGGTGAAAGTGGAACGGGAAAAACCATATTAGCAAGGGAGATACACGAAGCCAGTGATAATAAAAATAAACCATTTATACATGTGAATTGTAATTCTATTCCTGAAAATCTCCTTGAAAGTGAGCTTTTTGGATATGACAGGGGAGCATTTACAGGGGCCAATGTTAAGGGGAAAAAGGGATATTTTGAAATGGCCAATGGAGGAACTCTATTTTTAGATGAGATAGGAGATATATCTAAAAATATGCAGGTAAAGCTTCTTCAAGTTATTCAAAGTAAGAAATTTTATAAAGTCGGTGGTAACAAAGAAATTAATGTGGATGTAAGGATTATTGTGGCCACAAATAGGAACTTAGAAGAGGAAGTCAAAGAAGGCAATTTTAGGGAAGATCTGTACTATAGAATAAATGTATTTCCCATTCATATAATTTCATTAAGGGACAGAAGAGAAGACATATATGAATTAGTAGAATATTTATTGCCTAAAATATGTGAAAGAGTTGGTACGGAGTTAAAGAGAATATCCGGGGAGGCCTTAAACAAATTGATGATTTATACTTGGCCGGGGAATATTCGAGAACTTGAAAATGTTTTAGAGAGGGCTGTAAATCTCTGCGATGATAGGAATATTTTATCGGGTCATATAAAGGTAAATGTGGATAAATATCATAGAGCATCGTATATCAACTATATTAGACCCCTCAAAAAAACCTTACACGAAATAGAAAGGGAAGCAATTAGAAATGTTATGAGATATACAGAGGGCAACAAAAAAGAAGCTATGAGTATTTTAAAAATGAAAAAATCTAGCTTCTATCAAAAAATCAAAAATATATAATTCCAAAATTATGGAATATATAAACCATGTAAAATTATCCCTAGACATAAGTGAATTACATACAATTATATTAGAATCCAAAATTAAGGATATTACAATTGATACTATTCCAATAATTTGGAAAAGAACAATTAAATGGGTTGTACGCCCCTTTTTTTAGATTATTTATTCCGAATTTTCGGAATAAATATTTTTTTTCACACCTCAAAGCCTCTAAAATACTTATCAGTAATTTTGGTATGTAAATTGCAATATATTATATTGAGTTCTAAGTAAATCTCAATTGAGGAAATTGCATAACTCTGACTTGGCAGAATTGCATAATATATATGGTATAGGTTTGGAGATTTTAAAACTATATATAGTAGATAGTTTTTGTAATAAGTAATTATGCAATTTGCTCAATTAATAAAAATTATACTTGAGGAGGGTAATATGAGAAAATTATTATGTGTTATTTTAGTATTAATGTTATTGATTACTGGATGTAGCGGTACAAGTGGTAATGCCACAGATGCCAGTAATACTAGTAATCCTAGCGATTCGTCGGCAGAATCAAATGCTGATTCCAAAGAAACGGAAAAGGGTATTACATATTCCGATAAGCAGGAGTATGTAGAGGCATACGCAGATGAGATCACTACTATTAATTATTTGGTTACATCCAAAACAAGTGAATTTGGATTAGCTGCTAATCTTGTAGATACTTTAGTGGATTATGACAGATATGGAGTTATGATACCATGTTTAGCAAAGGAGTGGTCTGATTCCGAGGATGGTTTGGTATGGACATTTAAATTGAGAGAGGGAGTCAATTGGCTTACCTACGAAGGTGAGGTTTATGCTGAATTAACTGCACAGGATTTTGTGGATTCTCTTAAATATATATTTGAAAAAGAAAACGGGTCAAAGACGGCAAATATAGCATACGGAGTAATCAAGAATGGAGAGAAATATTATAATAAAGAGATCACTGACTTCTCACAGGTAGGAGTAAAGGCAGTTGACAAATATACATTAGAGTATACTCTAGAAAAGCCGGTTCCCTATTTTGAATCAATGCTTACATATGCATGTTTCTTTCCCGTAAATGGAAAATTTCTAGATGAAATGGGTGAGAGATTTGGTACTACCAATGATACCCTCCTTTATAATGGAGCTTATTTAATGTCTGAATTTGAACCTCAAAATAGAAGGATTTTAGTTGCAAATAAAGATTATTGGGATAAAGAGAATATCCATATTCAAAAGATAAAGTATAAATATAATAAGGAAAAAGCAACAATAGCACAGGAGCTTTATCAGCGTGGAGAAATTTCTTATGTTGAGATTCCCACAGCTTCAATAGATGCATGGATGAATGATCCTAAGTTAAAGGATAAGGTAAGGCCAGCCAGACCTAGCTTTTATACTTATTTTTATGCATTGAACTTTAATCCGACCTTTGATGAAGTTTATGATCCAGAAAGTTGGAAAATAGCAGTTAATAACAAGAACTTTAGAAAGGCTATATTCCATGGCTTTGACAGACTTGCTGCAATAGTTACGGCTGAGCCCTATAGCCCTGAAAACAAGATGCTTAATACAGTAACACCGAAGGGTTTCGTAGCCCTGGGGGGAAAAGACTTTACTGAAATGCTTGATTTGGTAGATATAAGTAAAAGTGATTCATATAATGTGGATTTGGCTTTGGAATATAAGGAAAAGGCAATGAATGAGCTAAGTGATAAAGTGGAGTTCCCTATAAAGATGATGATTCCATACAATACTAAGAAAACCCAAAATACCCAAAGGGCTCAAGTGGTTGAACAGCAATTAGAAAGAACTCTAGGAGAAGATTTTATAGATATTTATATAGTTCCATTTCCACCAACGGGTTATTTATCTAATACTAGGCGTGCTGGTAACTATTCACTTCAACAAGTAAACTGGGGACCAGACTATGCAGACCCTGAAACCTATACAGATATGTTTGTACCAGGCTCTAACTATAACTTCCCAGAAATGTGTGAAGAAGTAAACGAGAATGGTGAAAAAACCTTTGATGTTTATATGAAGCTAATTAATGAAGGAAAAAATGAAATGGTAGATTTACAAAAGAGATATGAGTCCTTTGCCAAAGCCGAAGCCTATTTGATCGAGGAAGCTTGGGTTATACCTTATGGGGTGGGTATCGGTAGTGGTAGTGGTGGATATGTATCATCATTATTGAATCCATTTGAAGAATCGTATTCTCCATTTGGGGTGGCAACAGAAAGATTTAAGGGGCAAAGTATATTATCAAAACCTATGAATACTGAAATGTATTTTGCAGAGAAAGAGAAATGGGAAAAGGAGAGAGTTAAGGCTTTAAAGAAAGCAGGGGAATAGAAGAATTATGATCTTACCAAGGCTTGAATAATAGATTCAAGCCTTGAGATTATTAACAAGCTTATCAGTTAAAAAGCTTTATGGCCTCAAGGTTTGAATCACAAATACTTTTAGTAAATAACAATATAAGGGGGCACCTATAGTGCTTAAGTATTTCATAAAAAGATTTTTAAGATCTATTTTGACACTTTTCATGGTTATAACCGTGGTGTTTTTGCTTATGCGTTTAATGCCTGAAGAGGGTTATTTTGGAGAACAGGGAATAGATAAATTGGATTTTGAGCAGAAGGAAGCTATATTAGAGGGTATGGGCTTAAGAGATCCTCTACACACCCAGCTTAAGAACTTTTATTTAGACTTAGCTAGGGGTGATTTAGGTGAATCCATAGTCTATAGGCCCAAGGTTCCCATAAGTGAAATCATAGTTAAAAAGATACCCTATTCAGTATATTTTGGTTTAGTGGCCCTTGGAATTTCGTTGATTTTCGGTTTGTATATGGGTGTGGTCATGGCTAGGGAAAAGGATAGGGTTAAGGATAAGCTGGGAACCGGATATGTAGTATTCATTCGAGCTGTTCCCCCTATAGTTTATTATCTATTTATCCAGATTTATATAACAAAGCTATTAAAATTACCTATATTATTCGACATAGATGAACCAATGAGCTGGATACTGCCGGCAGTATCCATGTCCTTGGGGAGTATAGCAGGCTATGCTATGTGGATGAGAAGATATATGGTGGATGAACTAAATAAGGATTATATTAAGCTGGCTAGAGCAAAGGGGCTAAGCAATAGAAAGATTATGATTAAGCATGTAATGAGAAATGCATTTGTACCAATGGCCCAGTATTTACCGGCATCTATACTATTTACAATATCAGGCTCCATATATATCGAATCCCTATTTTCAATTCCTGGAATGGGTGGATTGTTAGTTGATGCTATCCAAAGGCAGGATAATAATTTGGTACAAGCACTGGTACTTATATATTCTTCCGTGGGAATCATAGGATTATTTTTAGGAGATATGCTAATGGCATTAGTTGATCCAAGAATCAAATTACAAAAGCATGGAGGGGGAAGATGATGAGAAAAAACCTAGATATGATGGCCGAAAGCATTGATCTATCATTATTTGAATTCGCCCAATATGATGAGAGTACAGCGGAGCTAACGGGATATTCCAATTACTCCTATTGGCGTTCAACATGGAATGTTTTTATCAAGAATAAAACAGCTATGATATTAATGACAGTAATGCTTATCTTGATTACATTCACAATAACTCAACCCTATCTACCAAGTCAAAAATCTCCTACTGAAATATATTTAAATGAAAAGACAGGTATGCAGCTAAGGAATGAATCTCCAGGAGCTGACTTTTGGTTTGGAACAAATTCCATTGGGCAGGACCTTTGGGCTAGAATTTGGAGTGGTACGAGAACCTCACTTTTTATTGGCCTTGCCGTTGGATTATGGGAGCTGATTTTGGGGATTACTATTGGAGCCCTTTGGGGATACATAAGGAAGCTAGATGCAATCATAACCGAAATATATAATGTGATAACTAATATACCCACTACCATAATCTTAATACTATTTGCATATATTATGAGACCCGGGCTATCTACTATTATTTTTGC
This sequence comes from Maledivibacter sp., assembly GCA_025210375.1. Taxonomy (NCBI): domain Bacteria; kingdom Bacillati; phylum Bacillota; class Clostridia; order Peptostreptococcales; family Caminicellaceae; genus Maledivibacter; species Maledivibacter sp. The sequence continues at coordinate 90,359 of JAOASB010000054.1, forward strand.
CATGTGTGTCACTCGTTGGACGGAAATGGCTAGGTTTGTTAGAAACCTAATTATTATTATCAGAGATCGTGAATACAATCTTGCATCGAGATGTTTAGGAACACCGGCTAAAAGAATCATATCGAAAAATCTTTTACCATATTTAGTATCTGTAATCATGCTGCGTTTAGCTTTAGCTATACCCCTTGCCATAGGATCAGAGGTATTTTTGACTTATATTGGTATCGGATTACCCGTTGATATTCCTTCCCTTGGGAATCTGATTAATGAGGGGCGTGTATTTATGATGGTGCCTTCACTACGATATCAATTATTATTTCCTGCAATAGTTTTATCCATTATAACAATTTCATTTTATGTAATAGGAAATGCATTTGCAGATGCGGCAGATCCTAAAAATCATATTTAGGAGGTAAAGTATGAATATAAAGTTAAGTGATAATACGGATGAAAAAACTATAGATGGTTTAAATCATGATGTACAAACCGTGATGGCAGTATCTGAATTAGTCATAAAATTTAATTTGAGGGGAAAAGAGCTTACGGCCATAAGAGGTGCATCATTAGACCTATACAAGGGGGAAAGCTTAGCTATAGTAGGAGAATCGGGTTCTGGAAAGTCGGTTTTCACAAAATCCTTTATGGGATTACTAGATAGTAATGGCTGGATAGATTCTGGCACCATTACCTATGGTGATAAAGTGATTTCTGATTTTAAAAGTGAGAAGCAATGGCTAAAGATCAGAGGCAAAGAAATTGCCCTTGTATTTCAAGATCCGATGACTTCCTTAAATCCACTTAAAACCATTGGTAAACAGGTTCAGGAATCCATAGAGCTGCATAGGGGTTTAAGGGGAGATGATGCTAAAAGGATAGCCCTAGAGATATTAGGGGATGTCGGGATATCACAGCCAGAGAAAAGATATAAGCAATATCCCCATGAATTTTCCGGTGGAATGAGGCAAAGAGTTGTCATAGCCATTGCTGTGGCCTGTCATCCAAGGGTACTAATATGTGATGAACCCACAACAGCATTGGATGTTACAATACAAGCACAGATACTTGAATTATTGAAAAATATGCAAAAAAAATATGATTTAACTATTATTTATATAACCCATGATTTAGGGGTTGTAGCAAATGTAGCAGATAGAATAGCTGTCATGTATGCAGGTGATATTATTGAAATAGGTATGGCAGAGGAGGTTTTCTATAATCCACAGCATCCATATACCTGGGCACTTTTATCATCACTTCCCCAGCTTGGAGTTAAGGGGGAAGATCTTTACTCAATAAAGGGTACTCCACCTAGCCTATTTAAGGAAATAAAGGGAGATGCCTTTGCACCAAGAAACCCAAAGGCATTAAAAATAGATTATGTCAAGAGATCGCCGTATTTTCAAGTTAGTCCAACCCATAAAGCAAGAACCTGGCTATTACATCCCGCTGCTCCGAGGGTTGAACCTCCTGAAATCGTTAAAAAAATAAGTGAAAATGTAGGAGGAAAGCGTTATGGGAGATAAAGAAGTTTTATTGGAAGTGGATAACTTGAAAATTGAGTTCGGTAATAAAAGAAACAGGTTTGTTGCAGTCAACAATGTAAGCTTCAATATTTATAAGGGAGAAACCTTTGGATTAGTTGGAGAATCGGGATCGGGCAAAACAACTATCGGTAGGGCTATAGTGCGAATCAATGAAGTAAGTGATGGAACTATAAAATTTAAAGACAAGATAATAAGTGGCAAAATAGATAGGACTACTGATAGAGAAATAACTGAAAATATACAAATGATTTTTCAAGACCCTATGGCATCCCTAAATGAAAGGGCAAAGGTAGACTATATAGTATCAGAAGGATTATATAACCTAAAAAAGTTTAAATCAGAAGAAGAGAGAAAGAAAAAGGTCGAAAAAGCACTTTTAGATGTTGGATTATTGCCAGAGTTCGCAAGTAGATTTCCCCATGAATTTTCAGGGGGACAGAGACAAAGGATTGGGATCGCAAGGGTTTTAGTTATGGAGCCAGAACTGATTATAGCCGATGAGCCTATATCTGCACTTGATGTTTCCATTAGGGCACAAGTATTAAATATATTGTCGGCATTAAAGAGAGAAAAAGGATTGACCTACATGTTTATTGCCCATGATTTATCTGTAGTCAGATTTATTACAGATAGGATAGCTGTAATACACAAGGGAAGGATAGTGGAGCTAGCAGAATCTGAGGAGCTATTTAGAAATCCATTACATCCATATACCAAAGCATTATTATCTGCGATACCCCTTCCCGATCCGGTTGCTGAGAAAGAGAAAGTAATTGAAATATATGATCCTAGTTGTCATAATTACAAGGATAATCCTCCTATGTGGCATGAGGTAAAGGATGACCATTTTATTCTTGCAAATAATGAAGAGTTAGAAAAATATAAAGAGAGCATATAACTGACAAATCGAGAGTGATACTATGAGAAACTATGGAATTGCTAAAAAAACAATTGTTCCCATTAGGAAAGAACCTGAAGAAAAGGGTTTATATATAGATGAGTTATTATTGGGAATGGTAGTTGAAATTTTATGGGAAGATAAAAATAATTATGTTTTTATACAAACCCAGTATGATTATAAGGGTTATGTACAAATGGAGGATTTGTTTTTAGATTCCCGAGCCTCAAAAAAGTGGAAGGATAGCATAGACATAGTTGTTATGGGTAGTTATGTGGATATTACAGAGGATACTTCATTTGCCTCAGGTATTTTGACTTCCGCAGTAAGGGGTTCTTATCTGGTAGGATGTTGTAAAGAAAAATCAAATAGAATAAAGGTTAAATTACCCGATGGTAGGGCTGGATGGGTAAGAAAAAAACATATTAAAGTCAGAAAAAGATTGGACTTCAATCTATGTGAAATGGAAATTAGGACAAATATAGTTGAATATGCCTTACTTTATTTATATACACAGTTTAGGTGGGGAGGAAAAAGCCCCCTTGGAATAGATAGTTCCGGATTAACATGTATGGCGTATCTACTAAATGAGATAGTTATTTGGCGTGATTCCCAATTTTTACAGGAACATTTTGTGGAGATAAGTCCCCGGGATATAAAGAAAGGTGATGTTTTATTTTTCCCTGAACATACGGCTATATATATAGGGAATAATAGGTTTATTCATTCATCGGGAATAGATTCAGGTGTTGTTATACACAGCTTAGATCCTAAGGATGATGATTATAAAGAAGCCCTTGCGGCAACCTTAACGAAGGTAGGCAAATATGTGAAATTTAAATAGGCCATATGAAGAAAGGAATCAAAAGTACGAGTAGGACGCCCAGTGTATTTTCTGAATCTGCCTAAATACTACATTTTTGATGAGAGGTAATTTTATGAATAATTCATTGAAAGCAAAAAGGATACATGAAAATAGTATAGTTGTAGATAGTCATTTAGATCTTGGAGGGATTATTTATAATGCCAGATCTAAGGGGAAAACAAGGGTTATGGAAACAATATTTCTAAGGGATTTTAGACGTGCATCTTTTAATTTTATAATTGCGGCAATATTTATAGAGAATGAATATTTACCAGATATGGGACTAAAAATGGCATTAAGACAAGTGGATGCAATATATAATGATATTAAAGAAAGCAATGAACACTTTGTATTAGTTACAAATAAATCTGAAATGGATACTGCCATGAAGGAGAACAAGATCGGAATTATAATGTCCCTAGAGGGTGTCGAGCCCATAGGACGAGATTTAAGTCTCTTAAATATATTTTATAAACTCGGGGTAAGGGGATTAGGGCTTACTTGGAGTAGAAGAAATTTTGCTGCGGATGGGAGCTATTTTAGAAATCCAAGAGAAGGTATTAAAGGAGGGTTAACTCCTTTTGGTATAGAGGTAGTGAGCTTAGCAGAAAATTTAGGAATGTTCATTGATGTAAGCCATATCAATGATGAAGGTTTTTCCGATGTAGCAGAGTATACTGAGCTTCCATTTATAGCATCCCATTCTAATGCTAGATCAGTTAATGATATCACAAGAAATCTAACGGACTCTCAAATCGAGATCATTGGAGAGAATAGTGGAGTAATAGGTATCAATGCTTATAAAAATATAGTGTCTTCTAAGGAAGAAGAGCAAAATGTTGACAGGTTATGTGATCATATAGAGTATATTATTTCCTTGGCAGGGGAAGATTCCATAGGCTTTGGATTTGATCTTTGTAACAATTATTATAATTCCGGTAAAGAATACGATACCATTAAAAATCATAGCGAAAGCTTGTTGATAACTGAAGAACTCTTGAGAAGAGGGTTTAGCGACGATACCCTATCAAAGCTTGTAGGTGGAAACTATTATAGATATTTGACAAGTATGTTGAAGTAATAAATATAAACTCAATAAAATTCTTTTAAGTTATATAATTGCTTATATAAAAGCAGCTTAATTTGGTATAATAGTGTTATAAAGCAATAATAAAGGTGATATATATGCAGATTAAGAAAGAACTGGAAGAAAGAATATATGAGATGGAAAAAGTAGCTGAGTTATTTAATATAGAACCCTTTGACATGTATTTCTTGGGAGGCTCTGCCTGTATATTAGGTGGGCATAGTGATAGAGCAACAAGAGATTTTGATTTTATAGACTTGAACTATTCTGCTAAATTAGGTAAAGTGTTTGTTCATCTTAGGGATTTCGATATGCTGGAATATGAGAGTACATTAATATCGCCTAAATATCAAGAAAGAGCAATAATGCTGGAACAATTTAAGTATTTGAATATATATATTTTATCAATTGAGGACATAATCGTTAGTAAAATCATAAGGATGCAGGAAAAGGATTTGCAGGATATAGATATTCTTATGAAAAGAGCCGATAAAATATTAATAAATCAAATTATAAATGAAGTAATGAATAGAAATGATCTGTTTAATTCTAAGAAGAAAGGATTTATAGGGAAATTAGAATTATTTAGGGAGAGATATAATGTATAGAATAATATGTGAAAGCTATATAAATTATATGAATGATTTTGATGAAAAGAATAGGGAGAGTTTCCGGTATCAAGTTATGATACCCTTTGGATTATTGTTAGATATAGAGCAGTATAAAAAGGAAAAGAGACAAGAGACTCTAAATTATAAAAAATTAGAAGATTTTATATGGTTTGTAAAAAAATCTATTCAAAATTATCCTAGCTTTAAAGTGTTTTTATGGACATTGGAGTCAAGGGGAATTATAGGTAAATATTATGGAGTACTAAATGAAGAAGAATTAAAGGAGCAGATAAAGATAACAAATATGTTTTTAAGATTAGCCTATTGGAACTAAAATGGCACCATCTGCTGAAGCACTATGCAGGTGGTGCTATGAATTTATGATAAGTAAGAGCTATGCAAATATAATGTTTATAACTATTAATTTTTTATCTTAGCACGATACAGCTTCCCCTTGATTCTAGTTCCTTTGAGGGCCTTGACTATTATCCTTTCCTTGCCACCTAATATTTCAACAGTAGTAAATTTATCCTTAATATCAATTTTGCCTATATTATCTTGAGTGACACCACCTATACTTCTAAGTGCCGACAGTATATCTTTATTTGTGAAACGGCCAGTGCTTCTTCCTGCGTTAATTTGTACAATAGATCCCTTTACTTTACCAGGCTTATAACGGGTTTTCTTAGCCGCTTTCTTCAAGTCTTTTTTTCCAACCTTTCTTTGGACATGTCCACCCTTGAAGGGAATCTTGTATCCCAAAAAGTCCTGAAGCTCTAAAAATCTATTTTCTTCTGGCTGAGTAACAAAGGTTATGGCTATACCGCCTTTATCAACCCTTCCAGTTCTACCAATTCTGTGAATATAGTTTTCATTGTCAAAGGGAACAAAAAAGTTTACAACATGGGTAATATTCTCAACATGGATACCCCTAGCGGCAACATCCGTGGCTATCAAAGTATCGTATTGACCTTTTTTAAAGCCAGTAAGTTTATCCATCCTAGACCTTTGATCCATTCCTCCGTGAACTCTACCTATTAATCTACTCCATTTTTTCATTATGGCATATAGCCTTTCCACCTGTTCTTGGGTATTGCAAAATATAATAGTTTTTCGAGGACGTTCCCTTTTGAGCATCTTTTTTAAGAAATCTACTTTCTTTAAAGCTTCTACAGAATAGTATATCTGCTCAATTTTATCTAGAGTGTTTACCTTTGATTTTACTTCTATATTTTCTGGATTTGTCATATAATTACGACTTAAAGTTTGTACTTTATCAGGCATAGTTGCAGAGAATAATAAAGTGACTCTTTCCTTAGGAAGCTTATCTACTATAGCTTCTATTTGATCACCAAATCCCATTAGAAGCATTTCATCCGCTTCATCTATAACTAAGTACTTTAAATTATTTAGCTTTATGTTTTTTCTCTTAAGATGATCCATCATTCTTCCAGGCGTTGCAGCTATTACATGGGGATTTCTTTTAAGCTCCATTCTTTGGACTTCTATGGGCTGCTTTCCGAAGACTGCGGCACATATGATTTCCTTATATTTTCCAATACCATCAATGTCATACTTAACCTGCTGAGCCAACTCTCTAGTAGGAGTGAGTACAAGCATTTGGGTTGCCTCTAGCTCCATATCTATCTTTTCACAGATAGGTATACTGTATGCCGCTGTTTTACCACTTCCCGTTTGGGATTTTACAATTAAGTCCTGATCTTCCTTTAATATCCTAGGAATAACTATTCCTTGGACTTCTAAGGGTTTTTTAAACCCTAGCTCGCTAAGTCCCCTTTTTATCTCATTAGATAAGGGATAGTCTTTAAATTTTATGTCTTTCGTTTCCATAATATTAATCCTTTCTTTACATAAATAAATGTACTGAGTTTTAATTTATGCAATTTTCTCAGTAGTTTTAATAGGCTTTATAGAAGATAGTATATCATGTTTGAGCCCTTTATACTTCTCATTTTTAAATATTTATTTTTAGTCATTATTATTTTTCTCAATAACGGAATTATTAATTCTTATTTATGTTTTTAAAAAGGTTTATGGAATTAGTCATAATTATTGAGGAAATTGCATAACTCTTACTTGGCTAAACCTAATATGCGAATATCATCCTTGATTTAATTGCTTAAGATATAAGCATATTTGATGGTATGGCTTTGAAGAATTTTAGACTACATATGGTAGATAGTTTTTCTAGAAG
>JAOASB010000055.1 GCA_025210375.1 Maledivibacter sp.
AACTTACAACATTAAAACATTTTTCTAATACTTCATTTATATCTAATAGGGAATATATATCTTCCTTTGTGATGAAGGAATAGGATAGCATTTGTTTTATTTTTTCATCAACTCTATCTACTTCATCTATAATTGGTTTAATAAACTCATTGTATTTTTCCTCATATGATAATTTTTTTTCCAAAATCTTAGCACAGCCTCTGATACTCATTAAAGGATTTCTAATATTATGTGCAACACCTGTAGCTAATTCCCCTAAAACAGCAAATTGTTTAAGCTCCTCTAATTGTCTTTCGTAAATTTTTAATTTTGTAATATCCCTAGCAATTAACATAATACCTACAACTTGGTTTTTGTTATCATTTATAGGACAATACGATAAATCAACATATTTTTCTCCATATATATATTTTGTAAATAATAGATTTTTAGCATTACATATTTTATTATTTTCTACGACAGATCGTATTCTATTTGCTACAACCTCTTTTTCTTCTTCTGTTAACAATATAGTATATTTTTGTCCTATTAAGTCATTTGGAGTAATTCCCAAAATATCTAATGTAGCTTTATTCGCTAAATTAATTGTTCCATCAAGATCCCAGCACATAACAGCTACCTCTGTACTGTTGAAAATATTTTCGAAATAATTTCTTTCTTTAACAACTTCATTATCTAGCAACACATTTTCATAGGTTACCTTTGTAAGAAATTTCATTAAAGCCATATCTCTTTCTGTATAACTTTCATCTACGACACAGAATATAGAAAATACTTTATAATTATGTTGGGCTCGTACAGGAATAACAACTATATCTATACTCTTATCATTTTGGAAAAATTTATATGTGGTTCCATCTTCTAGTTTATATAAATTATCACTTTTTTCTTGTAATAATTTTATTACTATATCATGGTCAACACTTGAATAATTTATTTCTCCATCAATTAGAATTTTTCTATATTTAGTCATGGTAATAAGAGCAAAAAAATCAATTTTTAGCATTTCATCGACTCTTGATTCTATAAGTTTTTTCAAAGTATTTTCTACAATACAACTAACATCTGAATAAATCATTTTAGACCCTCCACAATATAAATTTCTCGATTTAGAAATTTTGCCCTATATATGTATTATTCTATACAATTTGGTTAATTCTTTCAACTTTTCTTGGTTATTTTATTTGAAAGAAAAGCTATGTATTGTAAAAAATTCTTTTATTTTATCTGCATCCTATTCTCTCACTAAGCAAATAGTGACTTTCCTTGCCCCCTTTATGACTTTTCACAAAAGCTTCTAATCTATTTATCTTTTTTCTCCATATATAAGACAATTTTTCATATTTAATAGTCTTGTCTTTTTAATACACATTCTTCTATAAGCTCATTATCTTCAAAAATATTCAAAGTAGAGTAATTTCCTAGAAGAACTTAATAGATAATCATATAACCTTGGATTTTCTTCATAATTAACTTGAGTTATGCAAATTTTAAATAGCTAAAATTACAAATTCATTTTACACATGAAAACGGCATAAGTCCTAACACTTGTAGAAAGGTCCTATACCCTACACAAGGAGGATTTAAACTTATGCCTATCGATGGTATTGCCAATAATAGCGAAATTTCAAACCACATTAATATCTTAAATTTAGATTTTTCTAAACCCCAGGTTAGTCACCTTAATAATTTAGTAGCAGGCATAATTAATATAGAAAGTAAAAGAAATATTTCTAATCTATCTAAGAAATTCTTAAGTGGTAAATATAGAAGCTCCGTAACTAGATTTCTAAATAATACACCATGGGATGGATAAGAGTATTACAATAACAGATATACCCTTCTTATACTGCATTTCATTATTATCCCTTCTCCATAGCCATTCTCTTCAACTTCTCCTTGATGTTCTTTGGAGGAACGTACAAAACAGGTCGGCGGGACATAGTCAACGAACCAGTCGGACAGAAGGAAGCACACACACCGCAACCAATACAAACTTCATTATTCACAATTGGTACTTCTATTCCATTCCCTTGTTCACTCATCGTGATTGCATCAATTTGACATCTCTTGGAGCAAATACCGCAGCCGACGCAACTCTCCAATTCTAGAGATGGTATGAAGTTACTGGAGTGAACAGCAAAAACTTTTTGTTCCTTAATACCCTTAAGAATATGGCAACAACAACCACAGCAACTACAAATATAGGTTGGTCTATTCATCACATTATCACAAAGGTGAACTAGTCCCAGTTTCTGTGTTTCTTCCAAAACTTTCAGTAGTTCTTCCACTGTTGCAGGTTTACCCAGACCTTTGCGTACAATCCACTCAGCTGCTCCACCAAGTGATATACAAGTTTCCTGAGGTGCATCGCAGGCTTTGCCAAGATGAGATGCTTGATGGCGGCAGGAACAAAGTGAAATTGACCCACCGCCAGATTGACGGATAATTTCCGAAGCTTTCTCATAGTCTAAAACTTCTGTTTCCACTGCCACAGGAATAACATTTTCATAGACTAGGTTCCGCATTACTTTAGTATCAATTCCGGCTATTGCCTCAAACCCTCCATCACTATCGAAGTAACGTTCGAACAATTCCGATAATTCTTTCAATTTGATCTGATCCCCAGTTCTCATGAAGGTATACTCAAAAAAACCTACTACCATTGGAACCAACATATAATAGAATTCACCTTTGCGAGGAATATCCAAAATCAATCCTTTATTAGACATTTCATCTAGGATTATTTTCAACTCATCTTCATCAATTCCAGTGAAAGTTGAAATCTTGTTTAAAGTCATAGGTACTAAAGGAAATTTACTTCCAACTAGGGCTTCGCTTTCTGTATAAAGATGATGAAGAATTGCCATGAAGTCTTCGTTAATCTTGACTCCTTCTGGTGCCTTGCTAAGTCGTTCAGCCAGTGCATGGTAAATCTCTTCTTTAGCATTTATTAAATGTCCCATAATCTTTGTCCTCCTCTTTAAAAGTACGTATATTTATTTTTCTTAACAATATGTATCACTAAACCTATTATAGCAGCTTAAACTGAAATTATTGCTCTGCCAACTAGTCTTGAAACCGGTATTCCATTACTCACAACGGGCAATAATTCTTAATTTGCTATACCCTTCTGTCCATTGCTTTTAGATCTATAATCAAGTAAAAGCGATGTTCTCTCTTGAATTTTTTCAAGTATCTAATGGATACCATTAGTGAATTCTAACTCTTATCCTCCTGAAGTTTTAAATATCGACCATTCAAGACTATCAAGAGGTTTAGATGCAGATTTATTAAATTTTTCATATTCTACCATATTAAGAAAACTACCTCACCCATACAGGGTGAGGTAAGTTATTGGGCCTTATGATAACTAGTGTGGTGATGGACCTACGTACTTCTTTGGTTGTGCTATTCCACCACCCTACTATATAACTTCATCATATTTTTAGTTGAAATCTTCCTCAAATACGATTCCCAACCCAATCGCCTTCTGCTTAAGCTCATCACGGAAATCTGGGTGAGCGATGGAAATCATAGCCTTGACACGATCGTTGATACTCTTGCAATACACATCGGCCACGCCATACTCCGTTACGAAGTACATGGTTTCGCCTCTAGGGGTGGTGACAATGGAAGATGCAGGGAATTCCGTGACAATATTGGACTTCAAAGTACCGTCCTTGTCCTTATAGGTAGAACGCAACGCCAGGAAGCATACAGAATTCTTTCCGTTGTTTCTGGCTTTGTTACAACCCTTTACGAAGTCCAGCTGACCACCCACACTGCTGTACTGCAGCGGACCGATGGCCTCAGAGCATGCCTGACCGGTCACGTCAGCCATGAGGCAGGCGTTGATACCGACGAAATTGTCCTCCTGTGCAACAGCATCAAAGGCAATGACATCATCGGAGGTACTTAATTCCACGAGATCGCTCTCACCCAAGAACTTGTATAGTCTAGGCATACCAAAGGCACCAGCAGCCTTGATGCTTCTGATCACACCCTGCTCCGCCAGATCAACGCAAGCGTCGGTGACGATTTCGGTGTAGATCTTCAAATTCTTCTTCTTTGCAAGGTCGTATGCAACCGCGTTGGCAAGGCCACCCATACCGATCTGAACGGTAGAATCGTCATGGATGAACTTCATAATGTGTTCTGCAATCTGTTTATCCACTTTTTCTGGCTCGGAAGGTGGAATAGCAGGCAACTCATGGTCGGATCTGCAGAAATAATCGAACTCGCTAACATGGATCTTCAGCACGTTTTCATCTCCCTTGGCAGGAGAATGGTACTTGTTAAACACGGCAACACGCTTTTCCACGTGCTTGCCCTTCATAATCTGCGGTGTGAAAGTGGTCCCCAGCACACCTATGTTGCAGTACCCGTTCTCGTCTGGCTCACAGACCTCAGTCATGATAATATTAGCCTTGTAAACATCAGTAGCAGACTTAGGGACATAAGAATATGGAATGGGAACATATTCTACAAGGTTGGCTTTATGAGCCGCGCGCTCAAGCATGTTAGGGAAGTAAGTTAAAACACGAAACGTTTTCCTGTACTTTGTGTCACTAAAAAGTTTGATGGGCTTGAGGAACATATTGGATAGGATTATGACTTTCTCTAATTCCTCATAGCGGTCAGCTAAAGCGTCCAGCACATCATAAGGAACGCACAAAGTATTGCCCACCCAAATTACATCTCCAGATTCAATGATCTTTGCGATATTCTCTACACTAAGTGTATTTTCTTGCACATGCTTCTTCCAACTCTCCATAAACAATACACCTCACTAACTTTAATATTATTTGCTAATAAAATTTGGCTTTATCTTTCTTCAAAATGCCGTAACGGCTTTTTTAAAATCTCTAGTTGCCTACAATCATATATATGACGCCTCTAAATCCACATACAAGTCAAAGTCTATGCAAAAATACTCCCAGAACAGCTTTTTTGGGTTTGAGTAGGGTCACCGGGAGTCTTGGACGTAGCAGATAGCTATTCGATACTCTGTTGTCTCCAATTCTCCCTCTTGCGCTAGCTCGGTGATTAGTTTAGCTTATCCAAACATACGGGAGATTGATTATGCTAGTTACAACATCATCCTTCATCCCATATAAAATGTTCTGATACATATATGAATCACTTTTCTCTATCCCTCCCATGAGAAAAAGTGTCCACTAAAAGTCAGTAATAATTTTCTTTAGAATTTCGCGCATTGCAATAGGGCAAGCAGAATCCATGGGCAATTCCAGTAGAGACTTACCCTCACGGTCAAAGGAGTTCACCAGTGCATCCTCGGGCAGATAACCAAACACGTCCAAGCCAACCTTCTTAACCAGCTTTTCCTCTGGCTCATCGTTACGCACACGGTTTAAAACTAGTCCAGCCTGATTGACCCGAATACCATCCTCGCCCCTCTGAGCAATTTCCATAATACCAGCTGCAGTTTCTAAACTTCTGGCAGACATGTCAGCCACTACCAATAGTACGTCAATACTCTTAAGCACCCTCCGGTTAAGCTGTTCTGGACCTGCTTCGCCATCGATAATAGTCACATCGTAATCATCAATCAGGGCATCAATACCGTAGCGTAAAAGCTCGTTAACCGCACAAAAACAACCTGGCTCTTCGGGACGACCCATAGTCAGGAGGTCGAAACCATCCGCATGGTACAAAATCTTGCGCATAAGCTCTTTCGTAGGTGCATTATTCAGCTCATTTCTAAGCTGATCCTTGCCAAGCAAGCCCTTGCGAAACTCACTGACCGTTTTTTCCGCTTTGATTCCCAAAGTATAGGGTAGACTCATAGCAGAATCGGCGTCAATAGCAAGCACCTTGTTTTTATAGCGTTCTGCAAGCATCCTGATTAAAAGAGTTGCAACGACCGTTTTACCTGTACCTCCTTTACCAGTAATGGCAATCGATTTTACCTTATCCATTTGAATTTCCTCCCTTTCTATAAGAAAAAATTTCTATGTTGGTCTACGCTTTTGCTTTTGAAAGACGTTCGGCTCCCACAACGCTCTCCATATATTCCGTAATAGATACCTTAACCTCGTCTATACTCTTGTAACGAAGGTCGATAGCATCAAGCTCCACTGTTAAGGTAGGAATACCGAATTTATCTTGAATCATATCGGTGACCATCTTAGCTCCAGCAAATGTATGTTTACAGCCCACATGTCCGATAAACATGGACACGTCCACGTCATAATTCTCCATGATATTTTCTATGATTTTAACATGGTGTTCGGCAGGACCAGAAGCCCCGTGAATCATAGGAGCAGTCATGGCCTTCTTTGCCATGGTAACCAACATATCTTCCTTATTATGGATGTCGTTAAAGAGAACACCCTTCTGATATCCGAAACCATCCATCACAAGTATGGCACCGAATTCCTTCTCCATCCAATCCATAAGCCCAGCATTGGCCCAAACCAAGTTTTGTAGCCAGGACACACGGTACTTCTCTTCCTTAAGAGCCCCCAGTCCCCTATCAGCCATAGCCTTGCCCATATTATACTGATTCTGCATAAACTCTAGCATAGCGGGATGACCAGACATACAGCCCATCATTGTGTTAAGAATCAGCATACGGCCTGGAAGTGGACATGGCTTCAGCATTCTCAGTTTTGCAATCTCATACATCAACTCGTTGGACTGGTTGGAAATCTCCGCAACTTCAGCAAACCTATCCCAGTTCATCTTGTTGCCAGTCACTTCTTCCATGAATACAATAAAGTCTTCATATTGCTTAGCCAGATACTTATAACCACGATCATCTCTCCTAAATGGAGTATCTAGACGGAAGGATGGAACCCCAAGAATTTTGTCAATAGCGGGATGGCAAACACGGGCAGAATCGCAAGGTACAGAGCAGTAAACAAAACCGTCGGGCTTCAATCCGTAGTCGCCGCATAGTGCAACACCCAGTTCCACCTTATCCAAGCCGCACACAGTGGTAGGAACATACTTCTCTGCAGCATCTACATAGACTGAGGTAACCTCCACATTACTGGAGATACGAGTGGGCACCATGTCTAGGAAAAAAGGTACCGCATCAAATGCATAAATCAACTCTACAGGAGCAGGACCGCCGAAGAAAATGACCTTCTTGCCGTTCTTATGGGCATCACGCACGTCTTCCCAATACGCTTTTTGAACCTCAAACATCCACACGGTCTTGGGATTCTTCTTGGTCATATATCTAATAATGCTATCAACCTGCTTACAGGTATCGGAAATCAAATTTACACTCATATTCTTAGTCCTCCTTATGCTAACGCTTCTTCAGCGTCAATCATTTCGATAAAGGCCTCGGCACGAATTGCCAACTGACCTGAGTTTGCCATCAACTCCTCACGCTCCACTACAAGCATAGGAATATTGGCTTTCTTCATCAAATCGTCGAGGTATACAAGCTCGCCGCCCCAACACTCACAGTTTTGCATTTTCTGATAGATGATACCGTCCACCTTGTACTCCTTGGCCATGTTAATGATAAGATTATGTAGCTGGTCATGGAATTCTGGGTCCACCATACGAGGACAGACTGGTCGAGTTATGTAGGACTTAGCAATAGAACCTAGCACATCGGCATCGTCTAGTTCTACCGGCTCCCAAAGATATCTACTGCCGTAGCACAAAGCGTCCGTAACAATGAGACCGCCCTTCTCCTCAATTACCCTGGTGTACTCGGGATCATCTAAAGCACTACCAATCACCATGAGACGGATTCGATGATCTGTTATTGGCGTTCTATTCTTTGCATCAGCCAAAAATGCCCTTAAAAGCTCATTAAACTCCTCCTTAGGCATAGATGTGGCAGCTAGGGTAATCTTAAGTGTATCAGTACCGCTGATAACAGGATTATCCGCCTTGCGCAACTCATACAGCTCGCGAATGAGACGGCGAGTCTCGTTATAAAGCGCAACGGATGCTTTCAGCTTTTCATCGGTGATCTGAACACCAATAAACTTCTCGATGCCTTCCTTGATATCATTGAGTTCCCCCTTATAGTAGTCTATACTATGCTCCTTGATCACGCGAGGCGCCGCCAACAGATGCATATATTGCTTATCCTTGTTAGGGTTCATGTATTCCCAGTTGTCATAAACGCGGGTAGCCATCATGCAACCGTCAGATGCAATAAACCCGTCCAAATCATAAGTACCGTCCATTAGATACTGGAGGCAGGAACGGGCATAGCTACAGCTTAAGCTAGACATCCATGTCTCAGCCTCGCTATTGTCGGTGCAACCAGTTGCTCTTACATGGATAGGCAACATACCTGCGGCATGAATCATTTCCTCGGGCACATGGCAACAGATAGTGCCTATGGCCTTTTTCCCCTGCGCCTTACATTCTTTTAAAGACGGATTCGACATGCTTGTATCAAATAATCTTTCAAAATTCATAGTTTCACTCCTCGTTTCATATAATTTGTATCTTATGATCCCCCCCTTGGAACAATTGTTTACTGTGTAAACCGTCACTCCAAGGATTAGGGCAAATTACCATGAATGCACGATTGCCTGCATAGCACACGCTTGTTGGCAAGGTAACAGTTTAGGCCGGTTGTCCATCGGCTTGCACCCAGCACATTGCGTTCTGAGAGTATTACACAAATCCTTACGAATCACGACTACCTCATCGTCCCAGTCGTCCAGTTCCACTAGAAAAAGTCCCGCTGGGCACGCTTTGAGGCAATCCTTTTCCTTACAGACACCACATTTATTGGTGTCAATGGTAATATAATAGCTACCGGAGCCATCTTCATAGCCGTAATTTGCAATCATAACGTTTCCCCCATTGATTAGGCTGATCTTACCTTTTTCTTTTCCACAAAGTCCTTGGCAATAAGCGCTGCACCCAGAGCGCCAGCAATCTGAGTATCCAACTTGGGCTCCATGACTTTTATACCTAGAATACGTTCTATTCTGCGGGTTACACCCATATTCTTCACAATCCCGCCGGTAATAGCAAAGTCGGGCTCCAGGCCGTTGCGTTCCAGAAGCTTAACTACTCTTAAAGCCATGGCGTGGCAGTAGGCAGCCAGAACCTTTTCTTTGGTCCAGCCAGCTCTCATAAGTTTGGTAGCCTCGGTCTTAGCAAAAATGACACAGGTACTAGACACCGGTGCAGGCTCCTCATCAATGTTGAATGACATATCCCCAATATCCTCTACGTGTACGGCCAGTAGATCTGCGATAACCTCCATACCACGTCCAGTTCCAGCTGCGCACTTATCGTTCATCATAAAAGAAGTGACCATGCCCCTTTCATCACAGTGGATGGCCTTGCAGTCCTGACCTCCCATATCCAATATAGTGCGCACACTAGGCCCGTAAATAAAGTTGGCACCCCTTGCATGACAGGTAATTTCTGTTATATTCTTGTTAGAAAAGGGTACATTCACCCGCCCATAACCAGTGCCAATGGTGTAATTTAAATCTTCAATGGTGAGATCAGTCCCATCCATAGCCCAATTAATTGCATCCACTGCTGAATTGGGACTATTAGCCCCGGTACGCATATTGGAATAGGCATATAGTTTCCCATCTGCCAATATGACGGCCTGGGTGCTTGTGGAGCCGATATCCACTCCAGCGGTGATGATACTGCCATGCCAATCCGGAATTTCAGGGTTTTTCCAATTAGATTCTTTCCATCTCCAATATTCAACTTCTTTCATTGTGTGCTTATCCTCCCTTTTTACTGTACCTTTTATGTCACTACGCTGTCTCAGTAGCATAGAGAGCTGCGCCAATAGCACTTACATAATCAGTGTCCTTGGATACAAATATATCCCGCCCAAGTACATTTCCCATACACCAAGCCAAACCTTCATTATGCCCTGGGCCACCAATCATAGTCACATTATCCGTAAGACCCACACGGCGAACAAGGGAAGCCACACGGTTGCAAATACCAACATGAATCCCGTAGGCTATATCCTCCAAGCTCTCCTGTTGATGAATAAGTGAGATTACCTCAGATTCAGCAAAAACCACACACTGAGCATTGGTGGTAATTTCCTTGGTGTGCCTCAAAGAGTAACTGCCCATCTCCTCGGTTTTGATTTGTAGAGCGCGTGCCATTGCTTCGATAAAGGTTCCAGCACCAGAAGCGCATTTGTCATTTGTCTCGTATTTTTGCACCATACCTTTCTCAGTCAACCTAATAACTCGAGAGCTTTCGGCCCCCATATCGATGACTAAATAGGTATCCGGCTTAACAAAACGGGCTCCCTTTGCTGCGGAACCCACCTCATTTATCGTTGTCTTGGCAAATTCAATAATATCCCGTCCAGTACCAGTAGCAGCAATATTCACCACCTCATCCGTCTGGATTCCCACATCCGTCAAAAGAGCTTCATATACCCTCTGAGCCGCATTATTAGCATCAAATTCCGTGGCCAATTTCGCCCTAGCAATCACCTTGCCATCCTTCAGCAAAATGCCCTTTGTATTCTGACTTCCGCAATCAATTCCCGCTGTAATCATTTTCATTTTTCGATCTCCCCTAAAGTAGATTAAGTCAATTTATATATTTTTTACTAATTTATCCCCCCTCAACATCTAATACCAATCTTAAATCTACAAAAGCTTGTATAAATTTAGGATTTTCTGCTGCTATACAAAACTTTTAGCTATAATATCTTCTCTAAACTCACAAATCTTTAGTTTGATACAACCTCCTCCCCTTTCAAATCAATATTCATATACATTGATTTTGTATTTGTTTTAAAATGTATATCTAACTAACCTTAATAACAGCAATTCCTGTGCCAATTCAAATTCAATTTTAAATTTAACTAAACACGATGGATATATAAGATATTTAACCATTTGCTTTGACTTATTTTAAACCTATTAAGATATAAAATAGGATTATTTATTGGCCTTTTATTGACTTACGCAAAATTATCTTTTGATAATTTTCCCAAGTACAATTTTTGCACAATTTGTGAAATTTTTTCACAAATATGCTTTAAGTATAGAAAATACTAATTATCTAGTGTTACTTGGCACAAAGAAAAACTTTTTATTTTAATAGATATTTCTAAATTTTATCCTTGAGTTGATGCAACTTCTTTTAAAGCCTCAAAAATATTCTCAGCATTATCTAATGCTTCCATAAATGCAGGAACAACTTCATATAAGTCACCTACGATTCCAAAATCGGTGATTTTAAAAATTGGAGCATCTGGATTCTTGTTAATTGCAATAATCAAATCAGAGTTTTGCATACCAGCCATGTGCTGAATCGCTCCTGAAATACCACACGCTATATATAGTTTTGGCTTGACAGTTGTACCAGTTTGGCCTACCTGGTGAGAGTGATCGATCCATCCATTGTCAACAGCTGCACGGGATGCCCCTAGTACACCATCTAATTTGTCAGCTAATTCTTTTAGAAGGCTAAAGCCTTCAGGTTTTCCTAGTCCACGTCCACCGGCTACAATCACATCAGTATCTGTTAGGGAAACCATTTCTTTCTTAGTTTTTACTATTTCCACAACTTCTGTTCTTACATCTTCCTTAGTTAATTTCACTTCAAGCTTGATTACTTCACCTTTTCTTGAGTCATCTTTATGAGCTTTATCCATAACCCCTGGTCTTACTGTAGACATTTGCGGTCTGTGATCTTGGCAAATAATTGTAGCCATAAGATTTCCACCAAAGGCAGGACGTGTTTGCATTATTTTTTTATCTTTAGGATCTATTTCAAGCTTAGTACAATCGGCAGTGAGTCCAGTATCTACTCTAGCCGCTATTCTTGGGGCTAAATCTCTACCAATGTGGGTAGCTCCGTATAGAACAATCTCTGGTTTAAATTCTTCAATTGCATCCGCAATTACCTTTGTATATCCATCTGTTGTGAATTTTTCTAGTAAATCATGTTGTGCTGAATATACTTTATCTGCCCCATATGCAATTAGTTCTTTAGATAAATCATCAATATTATTTCCTAATACAATCGTACAAAGCTTAGTTCCAATTTCATTCGCTAACTTTCTACCTTCTCCAAGAAGTTCAATCACTACGGGCATAATTTCACCTTGTCTTTGCTCGGCAAATACCCATACATTACTATATGCAGTAGTATCTTTTACTAATGGCATAATATTTCCCTCCTATTTCTATATTAAATAACGTGTTTTTGTTTTAATTCTACTACTAATTTTTCTACCATTTCTTTAGTAGAACCCTCAAGCATAGTCCCTTTTCCCTTTGGCTTTGGTACAAATGATTTTTTAACTCTAGTTGGAGATGCCAATAATCCAACTTGATCCTTTTCAATCCCTAATGAAGCAAAATTCCATACCTTTACTTCTTTCTCTTTAAATGCATCATATATACCTTTAATAGACATATATCTTGGTTTGTTTAATTCTTTAATTGCAGTTAAAAGAACTGGTGTTTTAACCTTTATTACTTCATAACCATCCTCTAATTGTCTTTGTACCTTGATTGTATCCTCTTCAACTTCAAAATTTTGCACATAAGTGACTTGAGGAATACCAATTCTTTCTGCTAATTGTGGCCCTACTTGAGCAGTATCTCCATCAATCGCTTGTCTTCCAGCGAATATAATATCATAATCTTCTATTTTATTTACTGCTGCTGCTAACGCATTAGATGTTGCCCATGTATCGCCACCTGCGAAGGCTCTATCACTTAAAAGAATGGCCTCATCCGCTCCCATTGCTAAGCATTCTCTTAACATTTCATCAGCTTGAGGTGGTCCCATTGTAAGTACCGTTACATGAACGTCTTCATATCTATCTTTTAATATTAGCGCCTCTTCCAATGCATTTGCATCATCTGGATTTAGTATACTTGGAACACCATCACGAATAAGGGTTCCCTTTACAGGATCTATTTTTACTTCGTTTGTATTAGGAACTTGTTTTACACAAACAATAACCTTCATGTTTTTTCCTCCTCTTTATTTTGTTTAAATATATATAGACTTATCTATCCAAGAACATTTGAAGCTATAACCATTTTTTGCACCTGTGAAGTACCCTCATATATTTCAGTTATTTTCGCATCTCTCATCATTCTTTCAACTGGATAATCCTTCGTATATCCATATCCGCCATGTAATTGCACAGCCTTTGTAGTAACATCCATGGCCACTTCAGCCGCATATAATTTTGCCATTGCAGACTCTTTTGCTGTAGGCATACCTAAATCTTTTTGTAACGCTGCGTTATAAACAAGTAATCTCGCTGCATTTATTTTGGTTTCCATATCCGCTATCATCCACTGAATTCCTTGGAATTTTGCTAAAGGCTTTCTAAATTGCTGTCTTTCCTTTAGGTACTTAACTGTTTCGTCCATTGCTCCTTGTGCAATACCTACAGCCTGTGCTGCTATTCCAAGTCTTCCCCCATCAAGGGTTGACATTGCTATTTTAAATCCTTTACCTTCCCTGCCAAGAAGATTTTCTTTAGGTACCCTAACATTTTCAAATATTAATTCAGATGTCACAGTTCCCTTTATTCCCATCTTGTCTTCATTTTTCCCTACTGAAAATCCCGGAAATTTTTTCTCCACTATAAAAGCACTTATTCCCTTTAATCCCTTACTTTTATCTGTCATTGCAAAAACTATGGCGATATCAGCTAGAGCCCCTAAAGTAATAAAACATTTAGTTCCATTTAATATATAGTGATCTCCTTCTAAAACAGCTGTAGTTTGTTGAGCAGCAGCATCTGATCCTGCACCAGGCTCAGTCAATGCAAAACATCCAATAACTTCACCCTTTGCCATTGGTACCATATACTTTTGTTTTTGTTCTTCAGTACCATACTTCAATATAGGCCAACAAAATAATGATGATGTTCCCGATACATAGACCCCAGTTGAAGCACATTGTTTTGACAATTCTTCTACAGTAATTGCATAGGCCACATGATCCCCACCTGCTCCACCATACTCTTTGGGAACAGATACGGATAACAAATTATATCTAGCCAATTTAGCAAATAATTCTTCTGGAAACTCGCTAGTTTTATCAATCTCTGCTGCTAATGGAGCTAATTCTTTTTCAGTAAATTCTCTTACTGCCTTTCTTACTAATTTTTGTTCCTTCGTAAGATTCATAGGAAACCTCCTTAATATTTAGGTTTTATTTGTTAGTGTTTCGACAATATATTATATTAGCAAATTTCATGCCACAATCTATTTCTCACATAAATTATTGAATATACTAAAATTAAGCTGTTCTTTCGTGAATAACAATTGATTAAATATAAATTACTATACATTTCGTGCAATTTTTTTATGGGTTGTGCAATATTTGTACCTTCATAGTTGTATTTACTGATTCAAAGTATATTTTCATGATAAAAACAAAAAAAATTACTGACAACAAAATAAATATCACTGCCAGTTCAACAAATATATTTTAATTCTTTCATAGCTTGTTCTTCATCAATACCATTTATGGAAATAGTAATAATACTTCCTTTATGAATTCCCAAAGACATTATTCCTAATATACTCTTTCCACTTACATTTATATTCTCCATCTGTATGAAAATTTCTGAAAAAAATTTGTTTGTAGTCTTCACAAATAATGAAGCCTGCATTGCACACAATTCTAATTTATTTTTTATCTTTAGTTTTCTTTTTATCATCTTTACTCCATCCTTCTAAATGAAGTACTTATCTTAAAAATTTCTTCTATTATTTAAAATGGAACTTAAAATTATTCTGCCTTCCCATATAATCTACTTATAACTCCTATTTGAATTTTTCCGGTACTATTTTTAGGTATTTCTTCAATGACTTGTACATACTTTGGAATTTTAATACTTCCTATCTTCCCATCCAAGAATTCCTTTAATTCCTTTGTATCAATATTTTCACCTTGTTTTAAAGTAATAACAGCTTTACCTACTTCTCCCCATTTTTTATCAGGTATACCTATAACACATACTTCATGGATTGATGGATGCTTATATATTTCTGCTTCTATTTCTGGAGGAAATATATTTTCACCACCAGTAATGAACATATTCTTTTTTCTTCCAACTATATAGTAAAATCCATCTTCATCTTTTTTAGCTATATCACCTGTATATACCCATCCATCTCGTAATATCTCACTAGTATCTTTTTCATTGTTCCAATATCCAGAAAATATCCCTGGCCCGCTCCAAATAATTTCTCCACATTCATTTACTCCAACTTCATTACCTTCATTGTCTACAATTTTGACTTGTGTAAAATACATTGGTCTTCCTACAGAATTATACCTGCTTCTTATTTGTTCTATATTCATATCATCAGCTTGAATAGTCAAATTACATGGTCCTGCTTCAGTCATACCGTATGCAATTACAAATTTCACTCCCTTTCCCCAGAATTTTTTCATAATATCAATTGGAGTTGGTGCCGCAGCACTTATTATCCATCTCAAAGAAGAGAAATCTGTTGTTTCAAATTCTGATTGATTTATCATCATCCTAAATATTGTTGAAACACCTAACAATGTAGTGGGTTTTTGTTCATTTATTATTTTAAGTGTTAATTTAGGATCACACATCTTGCTTATTATTATTCGACCACCTACATGGAGATGGGGAAGATTTAATACACTCCATCCAGCGGTATGAAACATTGGGGTTAAAATAAATGTGCTATCTAAATGAGATAAGTTAAATGTTAAGACCGAAGCCATAGAATTATATATCAAAGATTCATGAGATATTTTAGCCCCTTTAGGTATTCCTGTAGTACCGCCAGTATGAATAAGCATATGGATATCTTCAATATCTAGGTCTTTCTCTTCTCTATAAGCATTATTCTTATAGTTCATGATTTCTTCATAATGTATATCTTCTATTTTTCCCTTTGCATTTGATAATACAATATAATCTTGTATTTTAGTTTCTGACTTTATTTTTCCAATTTTATTTTTAATTAGTTCTTCATAAAATAATACTTTAGGTTCTTCATTATTAATCATTTCTACTAATTCATTTTCAGATAATAGAAGATTATATGTTACAAAAATTGCACCCGTCTTCGCAGTGGCATAATATGCATCAATTAGCTCCATACAATTTCGTGTACAAAAAGCTACTCTATCTCCCTTTTTAACATTTAATTTTTCAACCATGTAATTAGCTAGTAAATTAGCTCTATTCTCTAAATCACCATATGTATAATGAATTTTATTATCATAGTCATACACAGCTTCTCTTTCTGGAGAAATACGGGACCTAAATAAAGAATAATTTCCAACCCCCCAATTGTTTTTCACTGATATACCCTCCTTTCATTTCTGAGATCAATTTCAATAAATCTATAGGAATCTTAGTATAGACTTTAACTTATACTATGAAAATCCTATACATCAAATAATTGAATAAACTTTCCACTGATGTACCAGCTCTACACTTAAGTTATTAATAACTTAAGTGTAGAATTCACTCCCGTGCATCTCTTCAATGTCCCAGGGCTATGGTACATACTATATTATTTATTTTACAAGCTCAAATACGGCTGCAGCACCCATACCTCCACCGATACACATACTTACAAGACCATATCTGCTATCTCTACGTTTCATTTCTGAAAGAAGTTTACACGTTAAGAAGGATCCTGTACACCCCAGTGGATGACCTAATGCGATGGCTCCTCCATTTACATTTACAATATCTGTATCAAGACCTAATTCATTTATACAAGCTAAAGATTGGGATGCAAAGGCTTCGTTTAATTCTATTAGATCTATATCATCCTGCTTTACTCCTGCTATTTTTAATGCTTTAGGGATAGCTTCAATTGGTCCAATTCCCATTAGTTCAGGAGGTACTCCTGCAGCGGCAAATGATCTAAATACAGCTATAGGCTTAATCCCTAATTGTTCTGCCTTTTCCTTTGACATAACCACTACAGCCGCTGCTCCATCATTCATTTGTGAAGAATTCCCTGCTGTCACACTACCTTTATTCTTAAATACAGGTCTAAGCTTACCTAAGCTTTCAATAGTTGAGTTTGGTCTTATGCCTTCATCTTTATTAAAAATAAATGTTTCCTGACCTATTACCTTACCAGACCCATCCATAACCGGTCTAACTGCATCAACAGGTATTATTTCATCATCAAATTTACCTTCTGCTTGAGCTTTAGTAGCCCTTCTATGACTTTCTACTCCAAAAACATCTTGCATTTCCCTTGTAACATTATATTTTTCTGCAACATTTTCTGCTGTAAGCCCCATGGCTATATATGGCTCAGGATAATGTTCCATAAGATATGGATTAGGAGCAATAATATTACCACCCATTGGAACTGTACTCATAAACTCTACTCCACCAGCTAATATAATATCTGCTTGACCAGCCATAATGCTATTTGCTGCTATGGCAATAGTTTGGAGTCCAGATGAACAAAATCTATTCACTGTTTGACCTGGTACACTGATTGGTAGTCCTGCTCTAAGTCCAATTATTCTTCCTATATTCATTCCTTGTTCAGCTTCAGGAAATGCACATCCCATTACTATATCATCTATTTCACTTGAATCAAGCTGTGGTACTTTATCTAAAACTCCTTTAACGACTTGAGCCGCAACATCCTCTGCCCTAGTATATTTTAATTTCCCTTTTGGGGCTCTACCAATGGCAGAACGTCCATAGGCTACTATAACTGCTTCTCTCATTTTAACCACCTCCATTAATTTCTTAAGGGTTTACCCCTTGTTAGCATATACTCAATTCTTTGCAGTGTCTTTTCTTCTCCACAAAGACTAACAAAAGCTTCCTTCTCAAGTTCAAGTACTCTCTCCTCAGTAACATACATTCCAGCTGGAACATCTCCACCTGATAAAATATGAGCAATTTTATTAGCTATATGAACATCATAATCTGAAATAAATTTACCTTTATGCATATACTCTATATTATATTGAATCGCTGCTTTACCTGTAGTTCCAAGTACCTTGATTGGTTTTTTCTGCAATGGTCTAAATCCACCTTCTGAAAGATAAAGCACTGCATCTTTAGCTTCATCTATAAGATAGTCTCTATTCATTACTACTTTATCGGATTTCCTCATTAGACCATTCTTAATAGCATTATGGGCACTGCTTGATACCTTAGCTGTAGCAATGGTTTCCCAAGCTTTTTTGACATGATTAATCATTTCCCCAATATTTACTTTACCTAAATTCTCTGTACTACGGATTAATAATTCTTTAGTTCCACCGCCACCTGGTACAAGTCCTACTCCAACTTCCACAAGACCCATATAAGTTTCAGCATGAGCAACAACTGCATGGGAATGCATAGTAATTTCAGCTCCTCCACCTAAAGTCATACCATAAGGAGCGGCAACTACTGGTTTTTTACAATATTTTAATGACATATTAGCTTTTTGAAAATTGCTAACTATGTTTTCGAGTTCTTTCCATTTTCCATCAGTAGCTAATTTGCCTATAACATAAAGATTTGCACCTGCTGAGAAATTCTGACTTTGATTACCTACAACTAATCCACTATAGTTTTTCTCCGTTTCTTCTACCGCTGCATAAATCATATCTAAAACATCATCTGTTACTGTATTGCTTTTAGATTTAAATTGTAGGCATATAACATCATCATTAATGTCCACTAAAGCAGCATCTTTATTTTCTTTTATAACATTATTTTTAGAAGATGAAAGATTTATATAAGGTGCTTCAATATTTGCTGCATCATAGAACTTAGTCTTTCCAGCCAATAATCTTTCTTTAATCCAAGCAGGGATAGTTTCTCCTTCATCTCTCATTCTTCTAACTGATTCTTCAAATCCAATAGCATCCCAAATAGCAAAAGGTCCTATTTCCCAGTTGTAACCCCACCTCATAGCATTATCTATGTCTCTATAATCATCTGTTATTTCTGGAACTTTTCCGGCACTATATAATAGAACACTTTTAATAACTTCCCACGCAAATTTATTTTCTTCTCTTTCACCATTAACTAATATTTTATATTTATTAGCCGATTTAAGAGCTTCCCTTACAGCTTCAACCTTTTCTTTCATTAATGGCACATATTCTTCCTTTTCTATATCCCAAACAAGAGTTTGTTTACCCTTTTCTGTCTTAATTTTCTTATAGAATCCTTGTTTTGTTTTATCTCCTAAATGTCCTTTTTCAATTAACTTTTTAAAGAATTGTGGTAATGTAAATTCCTGTTTTTCAGCTTCAACATCAACATTATTAATAACATTATCTGCAACATTAGATACAATATCCAATCCAACCATATCTATAGTACGGAATGAAGCACTCTTTGGTCTCCCCATTACTATCCCTGTCAACTGATCAATTTTAGGTATATCATATCCATATTTTCCCATAAGTCTCAATATTATAACTGTAGCTTGTATTCCAATACGGTTACCTATGAAGTTAGGAGTATCCTTCGCCATTACTACCCCTTTACCTAATCTCTTAGTCCCAAAGTCAGACATGAATTCAACTAACTGTGCTAAAGTATCATTGACTGGTATAAGCTCAAACAACTTCATATAACGAGGTGGGTTAAAAAAGTGAGTTCCTAAAAAGTGCTGTCTAAACTCTAATGGCATATCTTCTACTATTTTATTTACTGACACCCCAGAAGTATTTGATGATACTATAGTACCTGGTTTACGATACTCATTTATTTGTTTCATAAAGTTCTTTTTGACATCTAGATTTTCAACTATAACTTCTATAATCCAGTCACAATCCTCTAACATATTCATGTTGTCACTGAAGTTACCTACTTCAATCATATCTCCAAAGTCTTTATCATAGATTGCTCTAAACTTTGGATTTGTAACTCTATCTTTACCGGCCTGTGCAAATCGATTTCTAACCTGTGGACTATCCAAAGTTAATCCTTTAGCTTTTTCTTTTTCGTTTAATTCTCTAGGTGCAATATCCAAAAGACAAACTGGTATACCTGCTCCTACTATATGTGCAGCAATTCCCGCTCCCATGACACCTGCACCAAGAACTGCTACTTTATTTATATTAAAATTCATTAGGCTTCCCTCTCTTTCTAAGGCATATATCTTTAATCTTAATTACTATTCTTTAATTAAACCTACCTCAATGGCTTGTTTTCTTAATTTGTCTCTAAAATCCGGATGTGCTATAGAAATTAAAGCATTTACTCTTTCCTTAATTGGTTTGTTGTTTATATCCGCTATACCATATTCGGTTACAACATACATAACCTCACTTCTTGGAGTAGTAATAACTGCTCCTGGAGGAAGAACTGGAGTTATTGTAGATACAATCTTACCATCCTTATCTTTAGTTGTTGATGCTAAACAAACAAAACTTTGCCCACCCTTAGATAATTTAGCCCCTTTTACATAATCCAATTGACCACCAGTAGAGCTATATTGTCTAAATCCTACGGACTCTGCACAAATCTGTCCTGTCAAATCTACCATTAAACAAGTATTAATTGAAACAAATTTATCATTTTTCCCTATTTCATTTGGAGTATTTACTATATGAATAGGTGCAAGTTCTACTTTTCCTTCTCCAACAAACTCATATAGTTCCTGATTTCCTAAACCAAAACCTGCATACATTTTTCCATTAATAACGCCTTTTTTAGCTAGATATACCATTGAATCAGTGAACATTTCCGTATGAACAGACAAGTCTTTCTTAGACTCTAACCCATAGCCTACGGCATTAGCTAAACCACCTAGTCCAATTTGGATTGTTGCTCCATCTGGGATTCTTGGAAGAATTAACTCGGCAATTTTTCTATCAGTTTCTAATACTTCAGGTTGCGGTAATATTGGAAGTTCATGATCGAATTCACATATGTAGCTTACTTCACTTACATGTATTCTATGTTTTATACCCTTAACCTTGGGTTGATGCTTATTAACTTGAACTATTATCTTATCTGCTGTTTCAGCGGCTATACCATTTGTGGAAACTCCCATTGGTCCATAATACATATATCCTTCTTCATCAGGCAAAGAAACATCGGCTAGAAGTACATTTGGTTTAAAGTCTTCCCTCATAACCTTACCTAAATCTGAAAAATTAACTGAATTTACATTTACATTCCCAACCTTAGCAAAGGCCCTAGCATATGCACCATAGAAAATGGTATGATAATTAATCCGTCCTATATATTTGGGTGATTTTATAAATTTAAATGGATATAATATCATCCCTGACATTAAATCTACATTTTCCAATTCATCGACTCTATCTCCTATTGCCTCTAACAATTGAATAGGTGCTGCCGAACAAGGTCCAAACCACGCTTTATCTCCAGATACTATTTTTGAAGCTGCTTCTTCTATTGATACAAGCTTACTTTTATAATCTCTTTGCCAATCCATAATAAATCCCTCCTCTTATAATATAGTTAGAACATTTGATAGAAATCGAATTTACTTTCGACCAAACATTTCTATATTTTTTCAAATTAATGTTTATATCTTGAGTAAAGCTTTTAGGTATCAGTATCATTTATTTAACCATTATTTCTATCAGTGAGATTCTGTGTTTTAAATAGATCACAATCCCAAAGGCCTCAACTACTTAATTGAATGAAATAAAAAAAGTAGAAGAAGAGTTTCCCATGAAATCTGCCCTTTTCATGGAGGCGACTGGTATTTATCACCTTACTCTGTTCTACTTCTTACTAGATAACTAAGTAAATAGTTTTATTAGTTAATCCACATGTCACTAATCGTAACAAGAATAAGAATATAAGAAAAGTAAAAAATGATAAAACAGATGCTCTAACCATGGCTAAAATAGGTAAATTTGAAGATACAAAAGCTTCAAGTCATCTAGACACTAACGTTCACATACTTAGAAATCTGTGTAGAGAATATCATTCTCTAGTTTATGATAAGACAGATATTAAGAAAAATTTATGTAGTAATTTATATCTTAGCTATTGTTATTATTTTTCAATGGCATGTTTACTACATCTTTCCTTAGAGACCATAAATTTTAAAAATCAAGTAGAAAAACTATTGAATTTTACTAGCTGTTCTTATTATTTACTTTGGATTATTGGTTCTTAATTATTTACCTTGGAAATTTGGCTTTCTCTTTTCAGCAAAAGCTCTGATACCTTCTTTGAAATCTTCTGTAGCCCCACATTGTATTTGATATTCTGTCTCATTCTCAAGATCATTTTCAAATCCAAAGAATGCAGATCTGTTTACAAGAGCTTTCATTTTCCCAAGTGCTACACTAGGCAAAGCAGAAAGCCTATTGGCAAGTTTCATAGTAGCTTCCTCTAAATTTTCTAAGGGTACTACTTGGGTAACTAATCCTAATGATAACGCTTCCTCAGCCCCCACAGGTCTTCCGGTCATGATTAATTCTGTAGCTTTAGCGGCTCCTAGCATACGAGTAAGTAAGAACGTACCTCCCATATCAGGAACAAGTCCAATATTTACGAAAGCCTGTATGAATTTTGAATTTTCTGCGGCAATTCTGAAGTCACAAAGTAAAGCAAAGTTGAATCCAGCCCCCGCTACTGGTCCATGTACAGAAGCAATAATAGGTTTTCTTAGATTACGTAATTTGAGAGCAACGTCACCAGCTTTACGTACCGCAGCACCAAGCTTTTGATCTCCACTTTCTAAACCTTTTAACATCATTCCTATATCTCCACCAGCACTAAAGCCTTTACCTGCTCCAGAAACGACTACTACTTTTACCGCTTCATCGTCTGCACACATATCAAGTGCAACCATTAGATCATCTAACATTGGTTCATTTAGTGCATTTAAGTTCTTAGGACTATTAAGAACTATAGATGCAATTCCTTCTACAACTGAAAATTTAATTTTTTTAAATTCCATACAAATACTCCTTTCAATATTTTATTAAATTGTTATCACAATAATTTATTGAGCAAGAATAATGCCAATTTCCAATCAGCTAAATAACTATATGTACATTGATAATTTGGTACAAAGATTGCACAACAAGTGAAATTGTTGCACTGAATATTTAGAATTTTAACATAAATGCTATTTAATCGGCAATATATTTGATAATTTTCTATCCCCACATAAAAAATATATACCTACATCCCAACCCTTAAATTTAATTTTTACTTTAAAATCACATTGACATAACTACAATTTTGTGTCACAATACAATTGTAGTTATATTGTATGCGTATACAGTCGTACAACCAATACAATATAACTACAATTCAAATATATAAGGGGGATTTATAATGAATAAAAGATATGAATTGAACAGAAACTTAGCTGAGATGCTTAAAGGCGGCGTTATTATGGATGTTATGAATCCAGAACAAGCTAAAATTGCTGAAGCAGCTGGTGCTTGTGGAGTTATGGCATTGGAGAAAATACCAGCTGATATTAGGGTTCAAGGTGGAGTTTCAAGAGCATCTGATCCAAAAATGATTAAGGAGATTCAAGAAGCTGTTTCTATTCCTGTTATGGCAAAGGTAAGAATCGGTCATTTCGTTGAAGCCCAGATACTTGAAGCCTTGGAAATTGATTATATTGATGAAAGCGAAGTATTGACCCCCGCTGACAATGTTTATCACATTGAAAAAAGTAAATTTAACGTCCCCTTTGTTTGTGGTGCTAAAAATCTTGGTGAAGCATTAAGAAGGATCAGAGAAGGAGCTTCAATGATAAGAACCAAGGGGGAACCCGGTACCGGTGATGTTGTGGAAGCAGTAACACATATGAGAAAAATGAATGAAGAGATTAGATACATTGCATCCTTAACAGATGAGCAGCTAATGACTGCTTCAAAAAATATGGGAGCCCCATATGAGCTAATCAAATATGTGAATGAGCATGGTAAATTACCTGTGGTTAACTTCGCTGCAGGTGGAATTGCTACTCCAGCCGATGCAGCAATGATGATGCAGTTGGGCTGCGATGGTGTCTTTGTGGGCTCAGGTATATTTAAATCAGGTGATCCTGCTAAACGAGCAGCAGCAATCGTAAAAGCAGTTACCCATTATGATAATGCTGAAATCCTGGCTAAGATTTCAGAAGATCTTGGTGAAGCCATGGTTGGTATCTCAGTAAGTGACATAGGTGAGCAAAATAGAATGGCCCATCGTGGGTGGTAATATGGTAATAGGTGTTTTGGCTTTACAGGGTGCTTTTAGAGAACATATGAATTGTCTTAAAAGGATTGGAATACAAGGTAGGCTTATAAAAAGCAATAGGGATTTAGAAGAAATTGAGGGAATAATTCTACCCGGTGGAGAAAGTACCGCTATGGGAAAAATGTTGGTTGACTTTGATATGAAGGACAATCTATCTAATAAAATCAGAAATGGTCTTCCGGCTTGGGGTACATGTGCAGGTATGATCTTACTTGCTAAAGAAATCCATGGAGAAGAAGAAGCCCATCTAAGGGTGATGGATATTAATGTAAAGAGAAATGCATACGGCAGACAGCTAGGTAGCTTTTCAACTAAAAAGTTAATTCCTATGATTTCCCATAATCCCATTGAATTAGTTTTCATTAGGGCCCCCTACATCAATAGGGCTGGGAAGGATGTAGACATTTTATGCAAAATAGATGAAAACATTGTTGCTGCAAGGCAAAAAAATATACTGGCTACCTCATTTCATCCAGAGCTTACTGAAGGCGAAACCTTTCATAGATATTTTGTTGATATGATCAAAAATCAGTGATAAAGTCCTTCCTTAAATCCTTACATAGAAACAATAACATTATAAAAAGACCTGTCCTTCTTAGCCATAGAGGTTTAAATAAAAACTTTAGCTTAAACCCTATATAACAAAGGAAGTCAGGTCTTTTTCATTGTTTCAGATTATTTTAATTCCTTTAAATTAAAACCCTTTTTCTTTACAACATATTTAGGTATTAAGGATATACCTACAAATACAATAGACCCTATGGCTAGATACACAAGTATTCTTAAAGGACTACTGCCAGATCCAATAACTCCTCCCATAAGGTTAAATGCTATTATACCAGGTATTGTACAAATCCATGAAACCAATATATATGAAGAGAATCCGATGTTTGTCAGTCCATAGGCATAGCTTTGAAGCATATAGGGAAATACGGGTATTAATCTCGTAATCATTAATATTCTCCAACCATGCTTCTTAACACCATCGTCAATCTTCTTAAACCCTTTATTTCTATTTGACCATCTCACAATCATATCTCTGGCTGCATATTTTGCAATTAAGAAACCACAAGTATCAGCAACTAAAGCTGCTATAGCTGTCCATATGGCTCCCATTAAGGATCCAAAGACTAGCCCTGACAGAATCACAAAGGGGGGAGCAGGCAAAAACAGTAAACACCCAATAATAAATATCAAAATATATACTAAGGGTCCAAAATATCCAAATCCATTAATCCAATGCCTTAATATATCTATATTCTCCCCACTAAAATAATCATAAATTCCAAAAACCTTCATCATAATAATACAGGCTATTATGATTCCACTTATAGCAACGGGTTTTATCCACTGTTTCCCTAGGAATTTACCATTTTCATTTTGAACTGACATATTAATCCCTCCTTTTCAAGGAGTCAATCATTCTCTTACCTTCATATCTATTGAACCATTGCTTCATAGCACCTTTTTGTGATTGTGTAAAATTATTGCTTTCATACATATCATCATTAAAAACTAAATCTAATATATGAACTGACTTTTTACCTCCTATAATCATTGCTTCTACACAGGATTGGCAGTAGGATAATATATGGCTTGCCTCAGTTTGCTCCGCTCTTTTTTTCATTTGCTCCGTGGCTAATTTATTGTTGGTCACTCCCACCATACCACCTCTGCCACAGCAAGAAGTATTCTCCTTGCAGTTTTCAAATTCAATGGTTGAAAATCCTAATTCCTTAAGGATATTTCTAACCGACTTATGAATTTCTGCTTCTTTTCTTGTCGGACAAGGATCATGGATAGCAAATTGTACATCTACATTTTTTCCTATACCTTTTTTCTCCTCCGGGACACCTAACTCTGCCATTACCTCCCATAAAGACCTAACCCTTACGTTTTTACTATGTTGATTTATGGTCTTATAGCAATTTTGACATGCTACAATAATCTCACTTACATTCATTTTATCTATTTCACGCTGTAATTCATTATAATATTTTTTAAATTTGTTATCTTCTCCCATGGATTCCGTTGGTTTTCCACAGCATTTTAGAATAATTCCCGTATTGGGTAATTTAGTCCTTAGATATTCGTAGATTTTCTTAACCATATATGGACTATGGGAAGTTAGACTACAGCCCGGTAAAAAGGCTCTTTTTATCCCTTGCTGACTTTCTGGTTTGTGGGATGCTGTAAATAGTCTAGAAAAACTATTTTTCTGATGGAATTTCACTGTATTATACCCTTTAACCCTTGGCACTCCCTTATTCTTCTCTGTACTATATCTTCTCAGATCATAAAACACTTCTTTTAAGTCTATATCCTTAGGGCACACCTGGGTACAGTAACCACATAAACAGCAGGAAAAGGGGATTTGATCATTTATTTTACCCTCAGCCCCTATCCCTTTTAATAATTCCTTTGGAGTACTGCAAAATGTACTTAGCATAGGACAATTCTTCATACATAGTTTACACTCAATACATTTCTCGGCTTCACTATTAAGCCTTTGAATCCATAAAGAGGATAATTCTATTTTTTTCATAGGGATCTTCCTTTTGAGTTTGATGGGATAAGCTTATAAAAACCTATTAGGCATATGAAAAAAATAAACAAGTTAGGTTACAAAGTAATTTTGATTATTTTCTAGGCACTGGATCATGCACATACTCACTGCATGTAAATGATTGAGTAACAACGAAAAGAATTAAAAGAACGGGTAAGATGACTAGTTTATTTTTTGGATATACCTTATATAATGATAAAAAAAACAACCCTAGAAGTCAAATAAGTAATATCTATGGCTTGAAAGGTTCTATAGGTTTTTTCAATACTTATCCCAGATTATTGAAGCTATATGCCTTATATATAACCTTCTAATAATTTCTTCATGAACTCTATATCCAAATATTGTTCTATTTTTCTAAATGTATCCATGTTTTTTATTTCTTTATCAGGCCTTTGATATTCAATCCACCCATGGGCACACCAAGATAAGGCCCTTAGATATAGATATGGGGTATATAAATGTACCCTTTCCCTTATATTGTTATCTTTACCACCCAATCCTTGGGAATATGCTCTATAGAATGAATCTATTTCATTTTTTGATAATGTATGATTAGTCTTCCATCTAGTTGTAGTAACTGCTAAAAATTGGCTCAAATCTTGACATGGATCACTTATAACAGGTTTTTCCCAATCTATCAGATAGCTTTTTTCATTTCCTATGATAAAGTTATGGGAATTAACCTCTGTATTATTTATAACATGCCATTTATCTTTAATAAAATATTTTTCACGTTGCTTATTATCTTCGGCCCATTTCAAAAACCAATGAAAAAAATCCTTTAATTTCTTATCCACTATAGGAGACTCTAAATAATTTTTTAGTAACCGCCTGCCCTCTGATACCCTATCACTACAAATGCTTTCTTCTATAATAAAGTCATTACTAATAGGCTTTATATCCATAGAATGTATCCTTCCAAATATTTTAGCAGCCCTTTGTAAGTCCCTATCATATCTAAGGGGTTCACCCTCTAAAAACTCCATAATCAAAATACCATAATCAAAAACTTCTTTAGTATCATCTACGAAATATACCTTTGGAGTCACGCTACTTATTTCAAGGGCTTTTAAGGCATTATATTCATATGTGATTTGATTTTCAAGCCCTAGCTGGCTCCCAGTATTCACCCTGAAAACATATTTTTTCCTTTCATCATATATAATAAAATTTACATTATATTCTCCTTGGGCTAAGAAATTGACTTTAAAATTTTTATTCATATTAAGTTCAGAGTATACTTTCTTCTCTAAAGCATAATCCCTAATTTTATCCCTTAAAGTATCCTTTAGCATAGCTTCCATCACTCCATAAGCTTTTTAAATAATTGATTGTATTATAGGGTATAACATTAAATCCATCTTCTATATTCTTAGTTTTTTCTAGAAAAGCTAGTAAATCCTCTTTAGTATCTATATCCCTAAGTTTTTCTATTAAGCTAGTCCTTAGGCCTAGACTATTTGCAATATCAATAGTGCCCTCTAAAACCGATCTATTTCCCCACTTCAATTTATCATCAAATATTTCCCTATATACTTTCCTCATACCAATAAGATAGTAACCACCATCAATGGTCGGCCCTAGTACAATATCATGGTTTCCCAAAGCCTCAAAGGCTTTATTAATATCAGTAGGTTGAATATCCGGTATATCTGCCCCCATAAGAACTACTTTAGTGTATCCTTTATTAAGAAGATATTCAAAGCTATTATGCATTTTTTCCCCAAGATTCTTTCCATGCTGTGGAAAGAATTGTATATGGCTGGGGATATACTCCTTTATCAAAGGAAAATGTTTTTCAGGAGTATATGTTAAGTATATATCTATGTCATCCTCAATGAATCTAAATATATTAAATAAGTCAAGTAGAAAACACCTATGGAGTTTGGCACATTCCTCTCCGGATAAAATTTTCATAAGTCTGGTTTTGGTTTTACCCGGTATAGGCACCCTTGTCATTAGTATTAAAGCCTTCATCATCTTGCCTCCCTATATATGTCCTTTAGCCTTTGGGGGGATACTCCTAATAGGTATAATATCTTTATTTTATGCATCAAAAGCAGGGTTTTAAGCTGTCCTCCCCCTTTAAACCTCCTTGCAGATGTTCCTATAGGAGTCTTGAGTATCATAACCCGTCCTGATTTATATAGTTTTTTAGATAGCTCCCAATCCTCCATAAGGTCTATGTCTGGATAGCCTCCTAATTTAAGAAAAATGTCCCTTCTAACAAAGATACCTTGATCCCCAAAAATCAAACCTAAGAACCTAGCCCTAAGGTTAGAGGTTATTGCTACAAATCCCATAAACAACGTATTATAATCATAAAAGTATAAGGAAAAACCGCCACCTATACAATTATTTTGTATGGCCTCTTCAATAGATTTTAATGATCTATTATGGAGCTTTGAATCAGAATGCACAAACCATAGTATATCTCCCATGGCCACTTTGGCTCCATCATTCATTTGATTAGCTCTTCCCCTTTTGCTGTGGATAACCTTAGTATACTTTGATGCTATATCCACAGTTTTATCACAGCTTCCACCGTCAACAACTATAACTTCCTTTTCGCCCTCTAATGAATCAAGATGTATTAACAGCTTCTCTATATTTTTTTCCTCATTTAAAACTGGCACTATTATCGATATCATATTAAGCACCTCATATTAATGATCTTGTGCTTTAAAAAACACAACCCTATCAAAGTCAACTTTTAAACATACCCTTTGATTTATCTCAAATATATTTTTTGAGTTTGTTACACATTTTAGTTTTGTATTATCCGATAATAAAGTATAATAAATTTTGTCTCCAGCATATTGTTTCGATAATATTTTTGCCCATAATCCATTTTTTTCTTCGGAACCTGTTATTTCTATTTCTTCGGGTCTAATCATAGCTGAAACCTTTGAATATTTATTAAAACTAGTTTTAAATTTACCTACATTACATTCAAAAATACCGTTTTTTATTTCACCCTTTAAATAGTTCTTTTCTCCAAAAAAATCAGCAACAATTGGTGAGTTAGGCTTTTCATAGATGTCTGTGGGAGTACCAAACTGCTTTATTTCTCCACCGAGCATTACGGCCACCTTATCCGAGGTAATTAACGCTTCTTCCTTGTCGTGGGTCACTAATAAAGTAGTTATATTTAATTTCCTCTGTATATTGCATACAAATGTCCTCATGGATTCACGAAGTCTAGTATCAAGATTTGAAAAGGGCTCGTCCAAGAGAAGTATCTTTGGCTCTATTGCCAATGCCCTTGCTATGGCAACCCTTTGTTTTTGTCCACCGGAAAGTTCACTTGGATATTTTCTTTCATGTCCTGCTAATCCAACTAGTTCAAGAATCTCATTTATTCTTGCTATTCTTTTAGACTTCTTAACCTTAGCCATTTTTAGTCCAAAGCCTATATTCTCTTGAATAGTCATATGGGGAAATAAAAGATAATCTTGAAAAACAATTACTGCTCCCCTTTTTTCCACGGGAATATGGGCAATTGATTTTCCATTAAAAAGTATCTCTCCACAATCTGGAGAAAAAAGCCCAGCTATAATCTTTAAAGTCGTAGTTTTACCACAGCCAGATGGTCCAAGTAAAGAAACCATCTCTCCTTCATCTACAGTTAGATTTATATTGTTTAAAACCCTATTATGCTCAAAGGTCTTAGACACATTTTTAAGCTCTATTCTATACATTATACATTCTCCTAAGCCAAGCTTTTATATATAAAAATAATTTTCACCCTTATAATAGGTCTTAACTATTCTTTCTATTAAGAAAAGAATAGCCACCGTCGATATTAGAAATATAATACTATAGGCTGAAGCCATCATCCTATCTCCACTTTGAATATATGGAAACATTAACATTGAAAATGTAACGATCCTTCCACCACCTATTAAGAATGTCAAAAAATATTGACTGAAGGAAACAATAAATACTATGCTTCCAGCGGATATTAATCCCGGGGCAATAAGGGGAAGTGTGATATGGGTAAATGTTTGAATTGGACTTGCTCCTAATACTCTAGCTTGCAGCTCCATTGATTCTCCGATTATCTCAAAAACATTTGTCAATATCCTTATACTATATGGTAAACAAGGAATTAAATGAACTAATACCACTCCTAAAAATGTATTGGCTAATCCCAGCTTAATGAAAGCGATATGTATGCCCATTGCAACTGTTATTGGTGGGACAATTATCGGTGTAAGCACCAGGATTTTAAATACATTCTTTCCTTTAAAATTATACACTCCTAGGGCCTTTGCAGCTGGAATACTGATTAGAATAGTAATAATCGTAACGACGCTGGAGAGGCCTAGGCTGAAACAAAGAATTCTAAAGGAATTATTTGAAGGGCTTAGTATATATTTAAAACCTCTAATACCAAGATTTTTAGGAATTAAATCCGGCCAAGGCCATATTTTTACAAAACTCCATAATACTAATATCCCAAGTGGAAGGATCAATAAAAATATTAATGCATACATTATAAATTTGAATATATAACTTTTCTTCTCCATTTTTGCACCCCTTCATTGTCAGTCAACTAGCATCTATCCATTAAACTTTGATATCAACTTAAATGTCTTACTATAAAGCCATACCA
Organism: Maledivibacter sp.; assembly: GCA_025210375.1. Lineage (NCBI taxonomy): Bacteria > Bacillati > Bacillota > Clostridia > Peptostreptococcales > Caminicellaceae > Maledivibacter > Maledivibacter sp. The sequence continues at coordinate 31,354 of JAOASB010000055.1, forward strand.
AAATAAATGAGTAAAAGGCCAAAATCATATTTATAACCATAGTATAGGGCCTATGGGTCAAATCTGGGTTTGTATATTCTATATAAGCTTTTACTGGCAAAGTCTTTGGCACCGTAGCCCCAAGCAAATATGGCACCTCAAAAGCTCCAAAGGAAAATGCAAAAATAATTATAAACGCTGACAATATGCTAGGCATTATCAAAGGTAAAATTATTCTGAAGAAGATCTGTCTTCTATTAGCACCTAAATTTAAAGCTGCATCGGATAAGTTTTTATTAATATTACTAAGAACCGTATATGTTATCATAGCAATAAATGGTATTTCCTTCCAAAGATAGGTGACTATAATTCCAATGCCATTTTTATCAAATACCAATGAAGGAATTTGGGTTTGTTCCCCTATAAATCCTAAATGCCATAATATTCTTGCCAAAACTCCACTCTGGGACAGCATATTATACACAAGTAGAGCTGCTATTGAATGAGGAACTATTATAGGCAATTTATAAACTATTTCTTCAATTCCTTTACCGTGCTTACTCCGAAAAATAGAATATGCCAATAAAACTCCGAAAATAACTGCCACGGAAGAAGATACGATGGATATATATACACTAAATTTAAAGGAATCTATGAAGCTCCTGTCCCATAAAACTTCTTTATAATATTTTAAAGTAATATCCTTTAGTCCTATAACAGGGAAATATCCCAAGCTTTGAAAACAACCTAATATTAGTCCCATCGCAAATATCCCTAATAATATGAGCATAAGGGGAGTGAGCATAATATAAGGCTTCAATTTTTTATACAATTTTTTATTCACCCTCTACTGGTATGTTTTCCTGCCATATTTCTTCTATTATCGGTATTATATTAGCTGGCATTTCTGGAACTCTATGCCCCAATAGTATACTTTGGGGTATAGTCCCCTTGCCTAGCTCAATATTTTCAAAGATTTTCTTTTCCTCTTCACTCATTCTACTATTATCAAGTACAGGTAAATCTCCCCAGTTTTTTGGGTCATATTTTGAACTCTGGGCTTCAAAGCTTAGAATGAAGTTAATAGCTACTAAAGCTCCTGCTTTATTTGGGGCATTATAGGGTATTGTTAAAAAATGAGTATTCCCAATTGTTCCCCTATCAAGTATAGCTGTATTACTTGTATCTGGAAATTCACCAGTTGCAATCTTACCCGCTACATGATTCGGATTATAACTCATGGTCATCAAAACTTCATTATCAGCAAACATATTATCTAACTGAGCATTGGTGGCAGGATAGGTTCTACCTTCCTTCCATAAATATGGTTTTAACTCCTTTAGAAACTCTATCCCAGGCTCTATTTCCTGCTGTATCTTTTCCTTGTCAGCCTCCATACCTACAAACTTCTCATGGCCTACAATATCATATATTATGTTTCTAACAAAAGCACTACCGGTAAAATCCGGAGGTGCGGCATAAGTGAACTTATTAGGATTTTTTTTAACCATTTCTAAAAGCTCTTCATGATTTACTGGGGCTTTATTTAATCTTGCTTCATCATAAATCATAACAAATTGAGCTTTACCATAGGGTGCCTCATATCCATCTACTATAAACCCAAAGTCATACTTTATCTCTGAAGAATCCTTGTCCATATATTTATTAAAATTAGGTAATTTATCCGTGAAAGAACCCATTAACAAATTGTTATTCTTGGCAGTATAGAAATTTTCACCATTTATCCATACTATATCAATGGTTCCCTCATCCACCTGTACTTGCTTCTCTCCTAATAATTTATTTAAGATGTCATCAATATTCATTGGCACCCTATTAAAAGTTATATTGTATTCTTGCTTAAGTCTTTTGGCAACAAAATTATCTAGCCATTCATTTGTTTTTTGACTTCCCCCCCAACCATAAAAATTGATTACGGTTCCATCGGCCCTTTCCATAATGGTTTTCCAGTCCTTTTCTAAAATATTTCCCTCTACTTTGGTTGGGGCCTTGCTACATGCTGTTAAATTAACTACTAGTATTATTGCAAATAAAATGGTCAATATTTTTCTCATGGCCTTACCTCCTTATATATCCTTATAGTTCTTTGCTTCTTACCTTGTTCCATGGCTGATAACTAATAGCTTATGTATATTCAGACAATAAACTAGACACCCCACTCATTCCTTTGACTATTTTTTCATATACCCTATAGAAAATATTATAAGCAAAAAGTGAGGGCCACAATCATAATTCATAATCATAAAATGCTACCCTTTCTATTTTATCAGCTTCTATGCTAAAATAGAAAGGGTAAACCCAAATTTTTTATAAAAAATCAAATTATTAAGGTGGTATGAGATGCGTAAAGTTATATTTGATTGTGATAATACTATGGGAATTAAAAACTGTGATGTTGATGATGGTCTAACCCTACTATATCTATTGGGCAGGGAAGATATTGATTTGTTAGGTGTTACCACTACATTTGGCAACAGTAAAATCGATATTGTTCATGATAATACATTAAGGATGTTTGATGAATTAAAAATTACTAATATTCCCATATACAAGGGTGCTTCCTCACCACAATATAGACAAAGTAAAGCCGCTAGTTATTTAGCAAACATAGTGAAAAAATACCCCGGTGAAATAACACTTCTTGGGACGGGATCATTAACCAATTTATTAGGTGCATATGAACTAGACAATAGTTTTTTTACCAATTTGAAGGAAATAGTATTAATGGGTGGAATTACTGAGCCTTTAATAATCAATGGTAAGAATTTAAATGAACTAAATTTTTCCTGTGATTCAGAAGCTTCCCATAGGGTTTTAAGCTCCAATACCAAGGTAACAGTCTTAACTGGACACATTTGTCTCCAAGCATTATTTGGAGAAAAGGAATATAAAAGACTTATGGAAAATAGTACAATCAATATTTATCAGTATATAAAAAATAAAACCATAGACTGGTTTGAATTTATTATGGATAGTTTTCAAATAAAAGGCTTCTATAATTGGGATATAGTTGCCGCAGTATATATCACCCATACTGAACTTTTCAATGAAAACATCAAAAAAATCATCTCCACTCCTAAGGATTTAGATAAAGGCTACCTAATAATTAATTCTTCCCAACAAAGTTCCTACGAAGTAAATATTCCTACACACATAGGGGATATAAATAGATTTAATGATGCTATTTTTGAGGCTTGGAAAAATGTAATTATATAGCCCCTATTATGAAGAGTGTTTTAGTATGATGAATCTCAAAGCATAAAACTTCATTCATTCCAAAACACCCTTGGGCTAGGCCCGTGGGATTATCCCTTGAGATGGCTCATTATATTTCCATATTTATATTGTTTTTGTATCGACATGGGTATTTAACGAAAAATAAAATACTACGCTATTATCACTGTTTTTCACACCAAAATCACTTTCATGATGCTCTAGGATTCTTTTTACTATTTGCAGCCCTAAACCTGTGCCCCCCGACTCCCGATTCCTTGATTTTTCTATTCTATAAAAGGGTTTCCATATTTCTTCAATCTCATCCTCTGGAATATTAACCCCAGTATTTTCTATAGTGACTAAGCTCTTTTCATGGGTTTCTTTAATATCTATTAATATCCTTTCTCCTTCATTGGTGTATCTAACCGCATTACTATATAGATTCGTGATCACTTGTTCGAGCTTCTTCCTATCACCATTAACAAAGGTTTCATCTAAATCTAATATTACCTGGATATTTTTATCCTTCGCTAGTTTTTTTAATTTACTATGGACCTTTAATACCACATGGGATATATCAAATATTTCCCAATTCAAAGTATACCCATCGGCTTCAATTTTGGATAACTGGAGCATTTCAAATATTAATTCATTCATATGGTTTACTTCTTCGATCAAGGAATTTATATGATGTGCATCGTTACTATCATATAATCCATCCCTTATACCTGAAGCAACTCCTTCTATAACGGTCAAAGGTGTTTTTAGCTCGTGGGATACATTAGCTATAAATTCCTTACGTATCCTTTCTTGTCTTCTTTCCCTTTCAATATCATCCACAAGCTTTTCATTGGCCTCCTTCAATTGCTTAAGGCTCGTGCTTAAGTTGTTTGATAAAGTATTTAGGCTATTTGCTAAATCACCAATCTCATCATCTGAATCAATTTTGCATTCACTTGAAAAATCTAAGTTCGCCATTTTATATGCTATATTCTTCATATGAATCAATGGTCTAGAAATAATTTTGGAATAGAAATATGCAGCAATTGCAGCCATTCCAATCGCTAGAAGCAGGAAATATTTATTGTAATTTTTTATGATAGCTACGGCATCATTTACTGGCTGTAGTGAAGTTGAAGCAAAAAATAGATATTGTCCATGGTTTTTTATATCAACTGGTTTAACAAATATAATATTGTTTATACCTGTACCTTCATCTATTAATTCATAAAAAGCTAGCTCATTTTCCTTAAATATATCTCTTAGCTTCTTATTCTGAATTAAACTTAATATATTACTATAAAGTGTTTGTTCCTTATATAAACTACTATAGAACTTCTCATCGGGAATATATAAGGATGAAATATAACCCTTAATTTTGACCATCTGTACATAATTACTGCCCACAGATTTAGAATTTTGCTCAATATTACCGGTTATAATATTAGAACCCTCGATATCCTCCAGTATAATAGTATTATATTGATTATCACTTATCTCAAGGATTTCTAATCCAGAACTGTCATATTCTTTACCATCTATGCTAATTTGATATGGAAAAATGTATACGTCCTTATTCTCATAACTCTCTAGTTCTCCAGTGACCTCAATCTCCATTCCTTCTGTTAAAGTTTTTTTATCTATACTGAGATTTTTTAAAAATATATCAATATATATATTATATTCTTTGTCATCTTCACCTATAATCTTTAAAAGGGATGATTTATATTGCATATCTAAGCCATACTCAGGATTCCCATATTTATTGATTAATGCTATTGCTGCTTCATTTTTCTGGGAAAAATTATTTAAAGTGGTATATAACTTTTCTTTATCCATATAGGAACCTTCTAGTACATTAGTCATAGCCTTAATCTCTTTTTCTAGCATACTAATTTTAATATCCTTATAAAATCTAGTTATAAGAGCATTTTGAAAAAATATGTGAATAGAAAACAACAACATACATAGAACAGTTGTAATAATAAATAGTTTTAGTACAATACTTTTTCTTCTCATTAATTCACCTCAAATTTATATCCTACTCCAAAAACTGTACATATAACATAGGCCCTATCCCTTAGATGCTTTCTAAGCTTCTTTATATGATTGTCTACAACCCTTATGTCTCCAAAATAATCATAACCCCATATGGCCCTTAAAATTGTTTCCCTAGATAAAACTATTCCTTCATTCTCCATAAAATATACTAGTATATCAAATTCCTTAGGTGTTATTTTTATTATATCTCCATCTACTTTAAGTTCCCTTGAGAGTTTATTGATACTTATTCCATCCTTATATATGGTGCTTTTTTCTTCAAGTACTGTTCCATTAGCCCTATTTATAAGCATTTTAGCCCTTGCAACTAATACTTGGGGATTGAATGGCTTGGTTACATATTCATCGGCCTTTAAATCGAATCCTAATAGCATATCGTCATCATCACTTCTCGCGGTTAAAATTATTATTGGAACATCGGAGATCTTTCTAATTCTTTTACAAACAGACCATCCATCTAACTCTGGAAGCATTATGTCCAATATAATAAGATCGATATCTTCAGCCTCAAAAACCCTGAGCCCTTCTTTTCCATCTCCCGCTTCCACTACGTTAAATCCCTCTTTATTAAAATAGTCACATATTATTCTACGAATCTTATCTTGATCTTCAATGACTAAAACTTTATTATACATTCAAATAAACTCCTTTATTAAATTTTACTATATAAATTGAGAAAATTGCATAACTCTTACTTAGCACAATTGTATACACTAATAATTATAAAATAAATTTATATCTTTTTTGTGTTCTTTTTGTATAAAAAGAACATAAAAACAATATACATTTTACCCAAGAAATACATAACTATTGTGTATCATAAATATTGTAGGGTGAGAGGCACAAAGCAACATAACTTATCAAAGTCGATTACTTCCTACATAATAATTATACTAAAATAAAACTGGAGGTATTAAAAATGAACAGAAAACAAATATTGGTATTATCACTATCTGCATTAATTTCCCTTGGAGGCTTGGCAAACGGAGGCATTGCATTGGCTCAAGAAGCCACAAGTCAAAATCTAAAAATTGTAACACAGAAAGTTACAAGTCAAAATTTAGAAATTTTGGAATGTGAAATTGATTATCTGAGTTTTGAAGATTTTATCACCGATATGCCTACTAAGAATATTCCTAAAGATGATATGAAAAAACTTAAAGACCTATATAGCCAAAGTGTTGATCTTGAGAAGGATAATGAATTCGATAAAGCTAGTAAAAAATGGGATGAGTTCTATAAAATACTCGATAAATACTTAGATAAAGATGAAGTGACAATGGCTACTGTGGAACTTCCAAGCTTTGATGCTTTCATGAAGGATATGCCTGTTAAGGATATCCCTAAGGATGACATGAATAAGCTTAAAACATTATACAACGAAGTTGTGAAACTTGAGAAGGATGATAAGTTTGATGAAGCCAATAAAAAATGGAATGAGTTTTATAAAATACTGGATAGATACTTCGATGAAAATAAAATGATAATAACTACAGTGGAACTTCCAAGCTTTGATGATTTCATAAAGGATATTGCTACGAAGGATATTCCTAAGGATGACATAAAAAAGCTTAAAACATTATACGACGAAGTTGTGAAACTGGAGAAGGATAATAGGTTTGATGAATCCAATAAAAAATGGGATGAGTTTTATGAAATACTTGATAAATACTTAAATAAAGATAAAGTGACAATAGCCACTACCGAACTTCCAAGCTTTGATGATTTCATAAAGGATATACCTACGAAGGATATTCCTAAGGATGACATGGGTAAGCTTAAAACATTATACAATGAAGTTGTAAAGCTCGAGAAGGATAATAAATTTAATGAATCTGAAAAAAAATGGAATGAGTTCTTTAAAATACTTGATAAATATTTTGAAGAAGAATGTACAAATAATTAAAATGTAAAGAAGTAACAATGTGCTTCAATAAAAACATAAGCTCCTTTCTGGCAAAATTCTAAATATCCTAAAGTCAGAAGGGAGCCTTTATTGGTATAAAGCTTTACTATATATACGAATCAAAATAATCATAATATAACGTAAAATGACTATAATTCCAATATTCACTACTAGTAAGGGGTAAGTTATCAAATCTACTTTATCATAGAAAACAATCATTATTAAAAGCATTATACTTAAGGCCATAGTAAGCTTGATATATCTATTTGCTTTATCAATCCCATAATTACCTCTTAAAATAGTAATTATTATAGTATATACTATTCCCACTATCAGAATCCATTTATAGATATTTAAGAGACTTGGAGTAAAAATCCTACTTTCTAAGATTTCTTTTCTAAAGAGCAAATCCCTATAAACTCCCATGCTTTTTTTAGAAAGGATTTCTACACCTATACATAAAGAAATCAAAATATAGGATACGACTGTAAAAACCTTCCTTAGCATTAATAAATAATACTTATTATATTTCTTTTCCATTTTAATCTCCTTCAAATAATCCAAATTCAAAAATAAAATAATGAAAATCACTTCACAAACTGACTTGTTTATTTTTTATATACCCAAAACTAATAATTTATTAAGAGACAACTTCAAAGCATAAAGTTGTCTCTTAAGTTTATTATTTTATCTCTCCAGAATCCACTGGATTAGATTCATCCATACTCCATTCATACCAGCCACCATCATATACAGCAATATTTTCCCATCCCATTAAATAGGCATCAAAGAAGGCTTCACTAGCTCTCCAACCAGTTCCACAGTAGAATACTGCTTTTTTATTAGGGGTTATCCCAAAATCTTCCCAATTCTTAGCTATTTCTTGATAATTTCTCATGGTTCCATTTAGGTTGCGGTAATCCTCCATATGATATGGATCAGAACCTGCATGTCCCCATACAGCTCCCTTTATACGTCCCTTTGGCTTTATATATGAGTAACCACTGGTTTCTCCTAGGTATTCCGCCCAACTTCTTATACTCACAAGCTCTTCATTATCATTAGCCAATACTTCCTTTGCTTCCTTGGTATCAACAATATATTCAGGATGGGCGGGAACTTGCACTCCAAAGCTTTCAACTGATATTGGCTCATGGGCCTTAGTCTCAACTTCATATCCCTCTGATTTCCATGCATTAAATCCACCATTTAATAATCTTACATCTTCTACACCACAGTACATGAAAATTGATGCTGCACGGGCTGCCGCAGTACTATCCGCTCCATATACTATTACTGTGGTGTCATGGGTAACACCATATTTTAGAAGCATTTTTTCTAAGTCTTCATCGGATTTACGATTCCATAGTGGATCTTCCTCTATCTCATTAGTATCTAAATGTACTGATCCCGGGATATGTCCCCCATTATAATCCTTAGGTTCTCCCCAACTTACTTCAATTATTTTATATGCCTTACCGTCATAGCTTTCAGGATTCTTCCCACCTATTAAATCATTAATCCAAGCTGGACTAACTAATTTATCATAGTTTTTAAGACTCTCCATTGGTAAGCTGTCATCACCAGCCCATTCCTTCATTCCACCTTCATAAACAAGAACATTTTCATAGCCTAATCCTTTAAGCAGCTTAAACATCTCTTTACTTTTATCCCCAAGGGTATCATATATAACAATGGTTTTCTCAGGAACAATACCCTTATCCTTTAAAGAAGCCTTCAATTCATTATCCTTTAATTGTTTTGTCCACATATATGGAAAGTCTACAGCTCCTTTAATGTGTCCACCCCTCGCTTCCCCCTCAGGTTTCCACCCAATATATGCAGCTTCACTACGAACATCTACCACTACATACTCATCATTTTCCAATTCCTTCATTAAATCTTCCTTAACAATAGTAGTCTTTCCTGCTTGTTCATTAGTCTTAACCGGTTCTTTTTCAGTTTCCGCTGACTTTGGTGTGCTATTTTGGCACCCTGTAAAAATACTTAAGCAAAGTACTGCCATTAAAATCATTAAAAAATATCCCTTGTTTCTTTTCATTATTTTTCCTCCTCAGTATGTGTTTTACAAGTATATTACTATGTTTCAACCACATTTCTCTATTATTTTATAGGAGGAATCTATCATATTCAAATAGGAATATTTTATAGAGTCATAACAATCTATAAAGTATATCTATATTCTTTCAATCTCTATTTTATCTCCCAATTCTATTTTTAACTTGTGGGCATTCCCACCTAGAATTTCAATAACATATTTTGCCTTAAAAACATATTTACTAACTCTGTAGGGCTTGATATTCCTTACTATTTCACAAACCCCTCCCTTTTCATCAATAAAAATCGCATCTATGTCAAAACCCATAAAAAAAGTATGAATACTTTTACAGGGCTTAATACAAATAGCCCCATTAGCTCCCAAAGTCTTTTTGCCAATTAATCCCTTTAGCCTCATATAAAAATTATCTGCTAAAAAGCCTTCACTGGCAATATTATTATTCTTTGTTATATTTTTTATTTTAATCCTTTTCACAGTATTTTTTCCCCCAATATATAACAAATATCTTTTATGGTTATTATTTGAAAAGCACCTCCATTATCCTTATAATTGCCGGTCCTAATAATACAGTAAATATAGTAGGGAAAATAAACAAAATAAGTGGGAAAAGCATTTTTATAGGAGCCTTCATAGCCTTTTCTTGGGCTCTTTGATGTCTTTTTACCCTCATCTGCTTAGATTGTATTCTAAGGACATTTGTGATTCCTACTCCTAGCTCGTCGGCTTGGATTATAGCTCCAATAAGGGAGGTCAAATCAGTCACTCCGCATCTTTGACCCATATCCCTAAGGGCATCCCTTCTATTTTTCCCCATCTTCATCTCATTTAACACTCTACTAAATTCTTTAGATAAATCACCTTCCATATTATTAACCACCCTAGATAGTGCCCCATCAAAGGAAAGTCCAGCCTCAACACTCACAGTTAATAGGTCAAGAACATCGGGTAATGTATTTATTATTTTCTTTTTTCTTTTCTGAATTAAGTTGATTAATATAAGATTTGGAAATGAATATAATATAAATGTCAAAATAAATAGTAGGGCGATTCTTTTAGGGGTAAGACTATCCGTTGCCATGGCACTCCCCCATGAAATTGATGTGCAAAATAGCATGAAGGAAATCTTTATGAGAATCCATCGGCTTACACTTATATTTAATGGATTCCCTGCCATAATCAACTTACTATTTATCCTTTCCTTAAGTCCTCCCGGTGTAGTCTTAGATATAATCATAGATAATCTATCCCCAATAGGTCTTATTACCCTATCAAAGAAGGGTGTGTCTAATTCATTTATATTTTCCTTTGCATTTGTCTCTCCCTTAATTGTATGAAGCCTGGAAGCCAATTGCAATCGCCCTTTAAGTAGAAGCTTTAGGAGGATATTGATAGCTATAAAGATACTTATAAATCCAAGGAATGAAACCAATATAATCATATATTCCCCCCTATACCTCAATATTTACTATTCTATTGATAATTATGATCCCTATGATCAAATTGATAATTGAAGCTATTAGCATCATAATACCATATTGATGATTAAATAGAAGCATCATATAATCTGGATTCATTAGATAAAGTATCAACCCTAATACCACGGGTAAAAAGGATATAATTACTCCAGATATTCTTCCTTGAGCAGTTAGAGTTCTAATTTCTCCCTTTAGCTTTACCCTTTCCCTTATGGTCTCAGATATATTATCTAATATCTCTGAAAGATTTCCACCAATCTCTCTTTGAATCATTACAGCATTGACTACTAATTCTAGATCATCGCTTTCTACCCTGGATAAAAGGTTTTCTAAAGCCCTTTCTGTTGAATATCCAAATCTAAGCTCCTTCAGTAATTTTCTGAATTCATAGGAGATAGGATCAGGCATTTCCGTAGCAACCGACTGAACTGCCTGTAGAAAGCTATATCCTGCCCTAAGGGAGTTAGAAATCAAAACTATCCCATCTCCAAGCTGTTCATTAAATGCTTTATACCTTTTCTTTTTCTTTATTCTTATAATCAAAGAAGGCATTATCCATCCCACTAATCCTAAAATAGCGGCCATAGCAACTGATTTATTTATATAGAAATTAATTAATCCAATACAAAGTAAACATAAAAGCTGTATGGATAAAAATTCCTCACCCTTTAAAAGTAGCCCAGCTTTTATAATATCTTTTTGTACTTTATCAATATATCCCTTGAGGAGTTTAAATTCTGAAAGCTTTTTACCTAGACTATTTAAAAGCCTAGGGGTATGAAGTTTTTTTATTTTCCTACCTTTATCCTCCTTTACAATATCTTTACTATAATGGATATTGTCAATATCTAAATATTTTTCTAATCTATGGGTAGTACTTGGTTTTAAAAGTATATATGAAAGGATAGTATATAAAAATAACAAGGATGATGTGAATATTAAAATAGTTATTAAAGCAGGCATATCATCACCCCTTCATAAATATGTGTGAAGGCACATTGACCTTGTTTTCCTCAAGCTTTTTCAAAAGCTTAGGTTTAATACCTGTAAATACAAATCCTGTATTATCCTTTGTATTCATACTGTTTCTGCCTTGCTCATATTTAAATATATCCTGTAGAATTATAACATCTCCCTCCATACCTTGAACTTCTGTAATGTGGGTAATCCTTCTACTTCCATCCCTTAATCTTGACTGTTGGACAATAATATCTATGGCCGAAGCAATCTGCTCTCTAATGGCTTTAACGGGTATTTCCATACCCGCCATGAGAACCATGGTTTCTAATCTTGAAAGCATGTCCCTCGGAGAATTTGCATGTCCTGTAGTAAGGGAGCCATCATGTCCAGTATTCATAGCTTGGAGCATATCCAAGGCCTCCCCAGAACGAACCTCCCCTACAACTATTCTATCGGGCCTCATTCTTAAACTGTTTTTTACAAGATCCCTTATTGTTATGGCTCCCTTTCCCTCTATATTTGCGGGTCTGGTTTCAAGTCTAACAACATGATCCTGCCACAGCTGAAGCTCCGCAGCATCCTCAATGGTAACTATTCTTTCATCATTGGGTATAAAGGAAGAAAGAACATTTAAGGTAGTAGTCTTACCACTGCCTGTCCCTCCAGAAACCACGATATTAAGCTTTCCCTCTATGCACGCCTTGATAAATTCTGACATCTGCAAGGATAATGTCCCAAAATTCATCAAATCCCCTATTGTAAAGGGATCTTCAGAAAATTTTCTTATGGTAATAGTAGGCCCATTTAATGCTAATGGAGGAATGATAGCATTTACACGGGAACCATTAGGTAGTCTAGCATCAACCATTGGTGAACCTTCGTCTATACGTCTTCCTAGGGGAGAAACAATCTTTTCTATTACACGAAGAACATGCCTATCATCTTTAAATTTCACATGGGATAATGTCAATTTACCCTTTTTTTCTATATAAACTTGATTTGGGCCATTTACCATTATTTCCGATACATCCTTATCACGTATTAGCTGGGTTATAGGCCCAAAACCCATTGTCTCATCTAATATACCTTGATGTATCCTCTCTTTTTCCGTTCTAGATATATTTAAGTTTTCACCTTCAATACCTATATTTATTATTTCCTCAATCTCCCTTTTTAGTTTTCCATTATCCCCATTCAATTCGTTTAAGTCCATAGATATTTCTTCTATGATTTTGTTTTGTATCCTATACTTTAAGTCTCTAAAGGGGTCATCATTTACTTTTACGCTTTCCTTACTCAACCCTTGTATATCGGCTTTTTCCCTCTCAAGTCTTGCCATTAAAGACACAAAATCACTCCCTTCGACAAAAGGCGTCCTATGATGCATTTTTTAGTTACAAGTTCCATGTCCCAAGTTGCAAGTTATTAGGTCATGCTTTTGAGTCATAAAAAACAAAATCTTTATCCTTTACACCTAGGTTTATAGATATTCCAGTTAAACAGTTAATTTTGGGAAATCTATATCCATTATAAAACTACTTTTTCCTATTAAATAGCCCTCTCGAAAGCCCCTTAGTAGCTCTCTTTTCTTTACCTGTAATTATAAGTTCTGTTAGCCTTTTTATGGATTTTGAAATCTTAGTATCGCTACGGGCCCTCATAAATGGATAGCCTTTATTCACGGAGGGAATAACTGTTTTATTATCCTCTGGAATACATATGCTTACAGGTCTACCTAAAACTTCTTCCACATCGGAAATCTTTATACCAAAATGCTTTGATATTTTATTTAGCACTATTTTTACCTTTTCATCATGATAATGTAATGAATTCATTATTTCTAATCCAAGCTTGACATTTTTTATTGTGGCAAGATTCATTGTAGCAATAAAATACACTTGATCGGAATTATCTAACGCCGTCAATGTTATATCACTAAAATTAGAGACAGAATCAAAAATTATATACCCATAATCTTCTTTTAGAACTTCTATAATTTTTTCAATATGACTAGATGAGATGTATTCAGCATGCTCGGGTTTAATTGGAGCCGCAAGAACATCTACTCCCTTCATATATTCAATCATATATTCCTTTAATACCTCACTATTAAGATGTCCTATTTCGTCAATTAAGTTTATAATTGTCTTTGAAGGGGTTATATTCAACATCACAGCTACATCGCCAAATTGAAGATCAAGATCGATGACCGCCACTTTTTCATTAGTTCTTTTAGCTATACTAAGGGCTGTATTAATGGCAACTGTGGTTTTTCCAACCCCACCCTTTGTGCTGAATACCGTTACCACCTTTGATTTCATTCTATTATTGTTTTCATTATCGGTGGATGTAATGTATTTTTTCCTATTTTGTTCCTTATCATAGGTTCTAATTACCGTATCTATTAAAGTATCTAAACTAAAGGGCTTAACCAAGTACTCCTTTGCCCCACAATACATTGCCTTCTTAAGATATTCTCTTTCCCCTTGAACCGACATTATTATCACAATAATTTCAGGAAATTCTTCATTTATCTTCTCCGAGGCCTTTAATCCATCCATAATTGGCATATTAATATCCATAAGTATTACATCTGGTTTAAGCTTTGCTGTGGCCTCTAAGGCCTCTTCTCCATTACCGGCTTCTCCTATTACCTCAATCCGTGATTCAAATTCAAGTAAGGTCATTATATTTTTTCGAGTTTCCTTTACATCATCTACTATTAAAGTACGAATCTTCTGGGACATTATTTCACCCCTAACTATATAAAGCTCTTTCTATTTTTGAATTGTAAATACACCCTTTTCTGGGACTATATCGAAGCGTATAGTTCCCGGTGTATTATATATGTTCTTATCAGTAAGAGGTCTCAGTGCCAGTTTAAGTCTACCGAAATCCTCTCCATGTACTAATTTTTCTCCTTCATAAGCATTGACTCCCAGTGTAACGGCATAAGCAACGGGTATATCTGTTCTTTGATCATCAACCCTTTTCATCTCCTTGCTAACTGCTAGAACTTCAATATCTTGAAGTAATAATTTTGTTATTTGTGGATATATTGTTTTGGAGGTTTTTTTATCTATGATATATTGATCCACAGTTACATATACATCTACATAATCTCCAGGTCTGATTAAGTCTCCGACTCCACTCATCTCGTCCATAGAAATGGATACGGCCCTCTTACCCTCTGGAATTCTTAAGGAAAGATCCTCTGTATCTTCCTCCATAAGCCTTTCCCTTGGGATTAATTCTCCCTTTAATATTTTTTCCTTTGTGAACTTACCCAATATTTCATCCTTTTTCTGAAGTGAGTTCAACAAATAGCTTGTTTCATTTACTTCTATTTCTTCTATCATATTAGAGTCTATTTTTGCCCTTGCCGGGATGTCACGAGCTGCTACAATGATTTTTATATATTTAGGCTTATCTAAAGAAGCATTTTCAATTTTTTTTAGATAGCCGTAACCTATATATGTTGCTAATATTGCTAAGGCTAAGGATATAAGTAACAGCTTTATATTAAACCCATTTGCATTTCCTTGTCCCATTTTCTCACGTCCTTTTAACTGAGGAAATTGCATAATTAATATTTCGTATTTTGAGATCATCCCCAAGATTATACAATTCCCACAACTTATATACATTTATTGTCATTTAATGAGTTTAACTCCTTTTAGTCCATAATCACTTTGTCCTGTATCAATATCTCCATTTGTTACAAATTCAATAAATCGTCCAGTTATCTCTGTTTTCCCAGATTTCTTTTTAGCATCTTCTAAAAAAAACACTGCAAAGCCAACTATAACTACAGGTTTTCTTCCATTTACTTGAAGACTTTCTACTACAGGTATGGTCCAAATTCTTAAAGAATCCCTAGCAAAATTATTAAAGTTAGAATTATCCCTATCAGTAATATACTCTACCCCCTGAACAGTTGGTCCCGACATGTTTCCCGGTTCAGTATAAATTATATCTCCAATTTTAAGTTTTCCGTTATATCCCAATTTTATATTGTTTCGATATACATTGGCTCCACTTCCGCCTAAAGCCACAGCTCCATAATTACCTTTATATCCATCTCCAGCTCCCTCCTTTAATATAACCCGTTGTCCATATATAAAAGACTGATGTTCTACAACCAAAGGTCTTATTCCATCATAAACCTCTGTTACTGGCCCAACCATTGCAGCTGAGCTGACCATAACATTTGCTTTATCAAATCCTAGTATCTTTGAAAAAGCAAAAACTACATCATTATTTATATTAGCTTCTATCTTTGAATTGCCCTCTGTTATTACTATATTTATCTTGTTTAAAGAAGCTCCGTTTACTTCCCCATAATGATTGGCAATATTTATTGCTTCATTTTTATCAAAGGGTAGTTCCTGTGCCCCCGCAAGTACTGCTGCGTCGGCAGCATTTGAAAGTTTACTTTTTTCTAGAAATAGAAAGCCCACATCAATTACCAATGCAAGGGAACCTAAGATTCCAATTAAACCTATAATAACTATTATATTTACTGCACCTTTTTTGTTTTTCAGCATCTTAACCATACTTGTCATTTTATTCAACCCTCATAACCGTCTGGGTTTCTAAATGAAAGGGATTTGGTATGATTGTATCTATAATAGGTGCAATTATATCTACATCATACTGAATATTTATCTTTACTTCACTGCCCCTTTTTCTACTACTTTTTGATGGAGTTATGAGGGTAGTTAGATTAGTAGAATCTAAATATAGTACTGCATTGTTTATCTTCTCATTAACCTCAGTATCACTAGCTCCTAATGCAGCTCTTCTAGCACCCTCCCTTGATGCATTGGTTAATATTATGTAAGTATTAAATATTCTTCCAAACTCAAATATTCCCATTAAAATAATAAGTAAAATAGGAATAACTATTGCCATTTCCACCATTGCCTGACCTTTTTTACTTTTTAATAGCTTTCTTGTAGGCATATATGAGTCACCTCATTTTCACTATGAGAAAAACCCTACATTTTGTAGGGTTAACTCATGTTATGTAATTATACTTATTTAAATTATGGGTTAAGCTTTGTCACTGTATCCGCTAACTTTGTTGCCAAGTTGCTTCCAATACTTGTGAAGGACGCAATTACAACTGCTGCTATAACCGCGAGTATTAGTCCATATTCCACCATACCCTGCCCTTTTTCATTATCAATGTGCGACTTTACATGGGTGTTGAAATAATTCACTAAATTCATTAACATATTTCCTTCCCCCTTTTTTAGTCTTTACTTGACTTAATTATACATTTTTCTACAAATTTCGACTATCCATCAAAAGTAATAATTTCATACTCTTAAAGCACTAATTATATTTTAGTATTGTAGTCCCATTTTCTAAATTACATAGTCCTAGGGTTGTGATTTATTATTTTTATAGTTATTGTGCAAAAAAATAAGAATGTCTCAAATAATTATGTTTTGAGACATTCTTGTGAAACTTATAGTATATCTAGTATTCATATTTTTTTAGATTATTAGAGGCTGTAGCCAATTCTTGAACTAGCCTTTGAGCTTCATTTGCTTCACTAATATGCTCATTCGCTATTACTGCTGCTTCTTCAGTGGTGGCAATAGTTTCTTCAGCAATGGCGGATATATTAGTTACTCCCTCAACCATTTTTTCATTTGCATTTAATATACTATTTATTCGTTCATTAATCAGCTGTATCTTGTTCCTAACCTTAGATGTATTTGCATTGATCTCCACAAGTACATTTTCACTTTCAACAATCATATTATTTTGTTCGTCATTAATATTCTTAAGATTGATGGCGGATTCTACTGCTTTCTCCGTTCTATTACCTAGCTCATTAATAGTATAGGATATTTTTTCCGCCGAGTCTTTACTTTGTTCCGCTAGGTCTCTGATTTCATTAGCTACCACTGCAAATCCCTTTCCAGCTTCACCGACTCTATTGGCTTCTATGGCAGCATTTAAGGCAAGTAAATTAGTTTGTTCTGCTATATTAGTAATCATTTTTGTAATTTCTTTTATTCCTTTAGACTCTTGATTTAGAGCGTTAATTATAGAAACAACTATATCATTATTTTCATTAACAACCTTATTTTTTTCACCTAAAATATTAACAATCTCCATTCCTCGTTTAGCCACATCTTCGGTTATAATAGAATCCTCATCCATCTCTTTAGACATTTCAAATGTATTTATTATCTTTTCATGAATATCTTCAGCCAATATGGTTTGTTCCTGGATCTCTTCAGCAGTATTTTGAGCCCCAGTAGATATTTCTGATACAGCATCGGCTATAGTATTAGTTGATATAGAAAGTTTTCCTATAATATTATTAACCCCTATGGTATTGTTATCTACTACCTTGGCTGTATTTAATATATCATTAACCATATCCCTTTCAATTTTCTTGGCAGCTTCTATTTTTGTAATATTTTCTACTAATTCAGACTTAAATTTAGAAGACATTAAAACAACTGCATTTAATACAATAATATACATAATCATTGTTAAAATCTGCATAGTATACATAGTTGTATCTAAGGAACTTACATTCCCCATTCCCATTTTATTTATTACATAATATACATTTAAAAGGAATGTTAGGCTAGTAACAAGATGAATAAATTTTTTGTTAAAATATAAAGAAAAACAGGTTAGTAATGGAAATACAAATATAAATGCTAGTTTTGTTTTTGCTGTTAGCATTGTACTGGTATACATTATAAAAAAACCAATGAAAACTAGAACCTTTAAATATTTACTTGAAGGATTCTTAAAATATAGCAGGTTAGCCATAAGAGTAAATAATATACCACTAGCCAGTATGACTATGATATATGTAAGGCTTCTGCTACCCTTTAAATATTCAAGTATAAATCCCACAGCCAATACTGCAATTATACTCCATGTAACTAATAATACTGTAAAATTAGCCTTCTTTATGAATTGACTTTCTTTGTTCATGATTATCTCTCCCTATGTCAGATAAAATACTTATAGAGATTCCAGTCAAAACTTTAATTTATGCATACAAAAAATCCCCCAAAACATGGGATATTTTTATATGTATAAATTAAGATTCACCCTAAACTCTCTATATAGGGTTTTCATATCATAACTTAATTTATACATGGACAAATATGCGATGATTCTGGGCATTTTGGACGTGTATAAATTAAAGTTTATACTAAAATCCCTATACTTCAAAAACTTGTATGATGTTAACTTGTCAAATTTCTATAATACATTTGATATAGATTTACAACCTTCAAAGCCCCATAATAATAGGTGGTTTTTAAATAATATAATTATGTAGTTTGACCAATTGTCTAAAATATATTATTGACCAGCTTTTATTTATTTCTACAATTCTCATTAGAACTCCTTTTTTCAGCTTAAATTTACAAAAATTTAATTTTTCATTACATGAAAGCTACAAAATTTTTATAAAAAAAAACTCCAGATTACTCCAGAGTATTTAAAATTGATATATTTTAATTTAATATCTAACTAAATTTCTCATCATTACTAAGTGCTTTAACCAGTGAAATACATGCAAATATCATTACAAATATGAATGGGAATGCTGCAGCCACTGATCCAATCTGTAGGGTTTTAAGTCCACCTGCTAGAAGTAATGCTAAAGCAAGTAATGCTTGAACAACTCCCCATACTATTTTCTTGGAATTTGATGGATTTAAATCTCCATTTGACGTAAACATTCCTAGTACAAAAGTGGCAGAGTTTGCGGAGGTTATGAAGAAAGTACATAATAAGAATACAGCTATTAAAGAGATTATATTTCCTAGAGGATATTGCTTCATAACAACAAACAATGCTGTTTCTGTAACCTGTGCAGCCTCTGAAGCTGCTCCAACTCCAAGATCAATTCCTAATGTACCGAAAGCGGCAAACCATACAAAGGAAGCAACTGAAGGTGCTACTATAACACCTATAATAAATTCTTTGATAGTTCTACCTCTAGATATACGGGCTATAAAGGTTCCAACAAATGGAGCCCACGCTATCCACCAAGCCCAATAGAAAACAGTCCAGTCCCCAATCCATTTATTATCTCCAAAGGGCTCAATGTGAAAACTGTCTCTTATAAATCCACTCATATACATACCTACTCCATTTGTAAATGAGTTTATTATTTTTATTGTAGGTCCTATTAATATAGTAAGCCCTAATAGTGCAATTGCTGTAACTAGGTTTATATCCGATAAGAGTTTAATCCCCTTTTCAATTCCTGTAACCGCTGTCCATATATAAATAAGAGTTACTATTGCAATTATAGATACCTGTACCACAGTAGTTTTTGGTAATCCAAATAAATAATTTAATCCACCATTTATTTGCATAGTTCCAAGTCCAAGGGAAGTTGCAACTCCTGCAACAGTAGCAAATACAGCAAATATATCTATCATTTTACCAATGGGTCCATTTACTCTTTCTTCTCCAATTAAAGGTATGAATATACTACTTATTAGGCCTGGTTTGTTTTTTCTAAATTGGAAATATGCTAAAGCAAGTCCTATTATACTGTAATTAGCCCATGGATGAAATCCCCAGTGCATAAAGGATTGTTTCATGGCAAAATTAGCTGCTTCTGGAGTTCCTCCCTGTATTCCAAATGGTGGAGCAATATAATGATTTAATGGTTCTGCCACTCCCCAGAATACAAGACCTATTCCCATTCCTGCACCAAATAGCATTGCAAACCATGATGAAGTTTTAAAATCAGGCTCTGAATCGTCGGGCCCTAATTTTATATCACCATATTTACTAAAAGCTAAAAATATTGCGAATCCTACAAACAAGAACATTGACAAAAGATAAGACCATCCAAAGTTAAGGGTTAGAAATTTATATAATCCATTTGCTGCAGCTTCAAAGCTATCCTTACCAAGAATACCCCATATTACTATAACAAATGTAACTATTAGTGATATATAATAAACCACCTTACTACCTTGCTTTTTATTCATCATATTCCTCCTCGTATTATTAATATAGTGCTAGTTAATCCAACTAGCACTATATTTAAATGACTACTATATCTTCACTTTAAATACTGTCTGTTCTTTTATTTCTGTTTGTAAAGAATCTAATGCCACTCCTACCCTATGATATCTAAGCTTCCACTGTTCTTCTTCTGAAGTACTTGGGTCACCTAGAGGATATGGAATAGATATTGTCGGAACCATTCTGTTTGATCCAACGGTCTTAGCTACTGGAATTAAGTTTGCCATTTGTACTATTGTAATTCCAGCCTTCTCAATTTCCTTTACCATCGTTGCACCGCAACGAGTACAGGTACCTCAGGTAGATGTCATGATAACTGCATCTACTCCATCGGCTTTAAGATGTTCAACAATCTCTTTACCCATTCTTGCTGCTTCAGCTTGAGTAGTTCCTGTTCCAACTGTTGTATAGAAATAATTGTGTACTGATCCAATCTTACCTTCTTTTTCATATGCTCTTAACGCATCTAAAGGTACTATTACATCTGGATTTGCATCTGCGGCAGCTGGGTCAAAACCTGCATGAATAGTTTTATATACTCCACCTGGAAGATTGTCCAATTCAGATACATCATATTTACCCCATCTTGTAGCAGAAGCTGATTGAATTCTGTCTGGATTATCCACTGGTACTATACCACCTGTTGTAGCTAATGCTATCTTTGCTTTGCTTAAATCTTTGATAGCTGGTGCTATTGGAACCAAGTCTAATTCTGGTATAGGTAATTCACTAACAAACTTCTCTCCATTAACCTTTTTAAGAAGCATGTCTATAACCCTATCCACAGCTGGCACTGGAGGATTTAACCATTTTTGATGTCTTACTCCTCTTCCATAGTACCCTTCTTCTTCTGCTGATAGAAGCTCTTGCCCATTTATTAATTTATTTGCAAAATCTGCCATTGCTTTAGTGTCTTTTCTCATTGCAGCAGCACTTTTTCCGCCTTTAAATATATACATTTCCTTGCTAAACATTTGAACACCAGGGTTTTCATCATTCATAGAAGTTATTACAGGCACCCCATATTTTTCTTTTACAGCCTTACTTATATGTCCACAAGCTGCACCGTATCTTCCTGCCCTGAATGCCGGTCCCGCAAAGAATATGTCAAACTCTAGATCATCTAGGAATCCTAAGATAGTTTCAACTGCTTCATCTTTTCTTGATCCCATGAAGTTATCCCCACAGATAATAGTATGAGTAACTTCTACATCATCACCTAAAGCTTTATTTAGAGCCATTGCCGGTCCTACTAAGCCTTCTCTAATCTCTGGAGCATAATCTGCTACATCTTCTCCACCAACTTGTCCAAAAAACTGATTTAGATATAGAATCGCTTTTTTCATCTTCCTAGCCACCTCCTTAATATTCAACCATTGTCTTAGTAGACCAACCTACAACTCGGTCTCCACAGAACATAGCATTATTTTCCATAATTATAGAACCATCTTCTTTAACTGAAGATCCAAGTATCTCATCATCAGCCCATCCACCGGATAAACCGTCTCTAGCTAATGCTTGTAATTCACCTATTACTGTTTCCATAGGTGGAAGCTTGATAAGCTCTGATACATTACCACAGGATACGATTGCATCAGCCTTTGGATCTAATGTTACTAGGGGCTGTGATGCACCATCTCTTCCTGTACACTCATTTGTAAGTCCTATAGTCTTAACTCCTGCATCTTCTAACGCTACTATACAAGCTATAAAGTCTGCATCTGGGTTACCATAACCTTCTTCTGCTACTATAGCACTATCCGCTCCTAATGACTTTGCCATTTGAGCAACAAATTGAGCAGATCTTTCTTTTTGTTCTAGGGCAACATTTAAGTTAGACATGATCACACCTAGGAAGTTGATAGTTTTTCCATGCTCTTGATATAAACGTTTAATCATAGGTAGATTTTGGAAATCATACGTTGCCCATTTTGACGAACAAGGCATAAATGATCCAGAAATCATAGCTCCATCTAAAACTTCATTTGGATGCATAAATGTTGGTACCATATGATTGCAATCCCATCCATATACAAGATCATTATATCCCATTTCTTCCATTTGTGATTGTGGTTGTAATACAAGTACGGTACTTGGTAAATCGTTTACTTCTTTAGAACGCTTAGTTACAGGCTCCAATTCATAAGTCTCTACATCCTCTGGCTTCATTTCAGCTACACAGCTTCCAACATACTCTGCCAAACGCATTCCTGCCCATCTTAAAGCACGGTTTTTCTTTTGCTGCTCACGTTTTTCAAATTCTTCATCGGTATCAGCAACTAAAACAATATTTTTTAACTGGGAGAAATATGTGTATTTAGCGCCCTCTCCGCTCATATCGATTAATCCATCTTGGAAACCACCCCAGTGTTTTCCTACAACTAATACGCTACACTCTTTAAGAGCTAGAGTTTTACCATTTCCTGATTGCATAAGGTCTCCTGTTACACCAGGAAATATTGGTCCTCCTCCTACTCTATGTCTCGGTTCAATTGCTTCCTTTACTGGAACTAATCTTATTTTGTCACCTGGCTTTGCTATAACTATATCTGCTTCAGTAATATGCTCGTCTTCTTTAACTACAGCCAAAGCTTCTTCCTTATTAATAGTCAAAATTCCATTTTCATATCCAGTTTTGTCCCCAAAGACAATATCTTTTACATGAAAATTACCAATTTCTAATTTCATTTTTACACTCCTTTCATCATTTTATTATTCCTAGAAAAATAACTTTATACTTATGCACATTCAAGGAAAACGTTACCAACTTTTGCATAAAGAAACTTGTTATTTTTCTAACCAATTCAATTATATCATAACCATGATTAAATTGTAAATTCGTTTATTGTATATTCATGATTTAATTTTACATTTTTTTTATTTTCTCCATAATCCAACATTCTTTTAGATGGATACATTACACAGAACTCTAAATATTAGAACCTCTTAGGTTTTTTTAAACTATATATAGTAATTAACTTTTTAAGTGATAATTATTCAATTTAATAACTTATTTTGGAATTAAATATAACTACCTGTTTGTAAAATTTTCTACAAACTATATCCGTCAGTATGTTATAATACTTATGAAATTAAAATATTTTAGAGATAAACAATTTTAAAATCTAAAGAAATTGCATAATCCTTAATTGGCTAAGCCTAATATGGAACTATCATCTTTGATGTAATTAATTAAGCTATAGGTATGTTTAATGGTATAGCTTTTGAGATTTTAAAACTACATTTGGTAGGTGTTTTTTATAGAGAGTAATTATGCAATTTACTCATTTAATAAATTTAAAATATTAATATTGTTTGTCTATAGTTGGGTGAATTAAAATGAATAAAAAAGGGATTCAAAAAAGGCGCATGATGAGCTACTTTATTGAGGCTACAAATGAAATCATTGAAAATGAGGGAATTGAGGCTATTACTATTAGGAGAGTATCTGATATTGCTGGATACAATAGTGCTACACTATATAATTATTTTGAAAATTTAGATCATTTAGTTTTTTTTGCTTCTATGAAATATTTAAGAGAATATGTTCTCAGTTTACCTAAATATTTAAAAAATATGAAAAACCCCATTGATAAATACTTTTGCATTTGGAAATACTTTTGCTATCATTCCTTTAGAAAACCTAAGATATATTATACAATTTTTTTCGATAAATTTAGCCGTTCATTAAATGATGATATTAAGGAATATTACAAAATTTTTCCAGAAGAACTTGGAGATCAGTCTATGGACTTACTGCCAATGCTTCTAGGCCAAAATATTTATGACAGGAACAGGGCAATACTCAAATCCAGTATATCTGAACTTTTAGTTCAAGAAGAGGATCTTGAAGCCATTAATGAAATGCATCTACTCATTTATCGTGGTATGCTTTCAAGGGTATTAAATAATCAAGTAGATTACACCATAGACAGTGCTGTTGATAGAACATTATTTTATATGAAACAAACAATTGCATCATTTACAAATAATAAACTAAACCCCTAACATAAGGGGTTTAGTTTCTGGCTATTTAGAAACCCGAATTTCTTCGTTGTTGCTTCACCCAAGAACCCTTACGTATGTCTGTATACGCTACGGCCTCTCGGTTTCAGCACGCCTCGAACTTCGAATTTCTAAACAGCCTGACATCTTGTTGACTTTGTCAACAATCTGAAACTAAACCCCTAACATAAGGGGTTTAGTTTATTTTCTATAATTTCATTACACTATAAAATATGTTTTCCATATAATTTACCACTTATTTTATTGATTGTATATTAACAATCATTGCTTTCTTTAGCGACAAAACCTGCTTTTACAAGGGCATCAGTAGCATTATCAATCTTTGCTTCACTTACAAGAACTATAGGCCCTGTACAACCCATACCACTTTCAGCATAGATTCCTTCCTTCCATAAAGCCCTTACAGCATCTTCTAAATCCATTATGTCTATTCCTGAGATTTGTCCTGTTACTACTT